>JBJEYO010000021.1:0-20635 GCA_051886935.1 Candidatus Enterenecus sp.
CCACCACCATGGTCATGCCCTCGTCGGCCAGCTCGGTCATGACCTCCAGCACCTCTCCCACCATCTCGGGGTCCAGGGCGGAGGTGGGCTCGTCAAAGAGCATGACCTTGGGCTTCATGGCCAGGGCGCGGACGATGGCGATGCGCTGCTTCTGGCCGCCGGAGAGCTGGTTGGGATAGGCCTCCGCCTTCTCCTCCAGCCCCACCCGGCGCAGCAGTTTCACGGCCTCCTCATCGGCCTCGGCCTGCTTCATCAGGCCGGTGCGCACCGGGGCCAGGGTGATGTTCCTGCGGATGGTCATGTTGGGGAACAGGTTGAAATGCTGGAACACCATGCCCATCTCCCGGCGGAGGGCGTTGATGTCCGCCTTGGGGTCGGTGACCGACCGGCCCTCAAAGGTGATCTCCCCGGACGTGGGGATCTCCAGCAGGTTCAGGCAGCGCAGAAAGGTGGACTTGCCGGAGCCGGAGGGGCCGATGATGACCACCTTTTCCCCGGGACTGATGTGCTCCGTGATGTCGTCCAGCACCAGATGGTCCCCAAAGGACTTGGAGAGGTTCTTAATGTCGATCACTTTGCCTCAGCCTCCTTTCCAGCCTGCCCAGCAGCCAGGTAAAGACCATGACCAGCACCAGGTAGATGCAGGCCGTGCCGATCAGCGGGAACATGTACTCGTAAGTGCGCCCGTAGATGCCCTCGGCGGCGTACAGCAGCTCCTTGCCGCCGATGATGGTGATGAGGGAGGTGTCCTTCAGCAGCGTGATGAACTCGTTGCCCAGGGCGGGCAGGATGGCCTTGAAGGCCTGGGGTATGACGATGAACCGCATGGTATCCACATAGCCCAGGCCCAGGGAGCGGCCCGCCTCCGCCTGGCCGGGGTCCAGGGACATGAGGGCGCCCCGGATGATCTCCGCCACATAGGCCCCGGAGTTGATGCCCAGGGTCAGGGCGCCCACCGCCGTGAAGTTCCGGCTGCTCTTGAAGATGACCATGGCCATGATAAGCAGCTGCACCGTCATGGGGGTACCCCGGATCACGGTGGTGTAGACCTTGCAGACGGCGTTGGCCGCCCCCAGCACCGGGTTTCTGTGTCCCGGGCGCTGCTGGTCGTGGGCAGTGCGCACCATGGCCGCTGCCACACCCAGGGCCACGCCCAGAGCCATGGCCAGGGCCGTGACCAGCAGGGTGGTGCCCACGCCGGAGAGGTACTGCCGCCAGCGGTCGGCCTCGATAAAGGCCTGATAAAACTTGACAAAAAACTCCTGCCAGAAAGAGAGGTCTCCCCCCTGCAGCATCTGGCTTTTCCACAGTTCATAGAGCTGCGCCGGAGCCATGTGTTTCACCTCGCTTTATGTCATGGCAAAAAGGGGCGGCGAATGCCGCCCCTTTTACGGAAGCATATCACTCAGCGGAAATATACTTGTCGATGATGGACTGGACCGTGCCGTTGTCGATCAGCTCCGACAGAGCCTCGTTGATGGCGTTCAGCAGCTCGGTGTTGCCCTTGTTCACGCCGATGGCGTACTCCTCCACGACCCACTCGCCCTCCAGGATGGTCAGGCCGGGATTGGCTTTCACAAACTCCTTGGCGGGGGCGTTGTCGATGATGACACAGTCCACCTGGCCGTTCTTCAGAGCCTGGACAGCCATGGCGCCGTTGTCATAGGCGATGACGTGGTCCTCGCCGTAGCCGCCGTTCTCCGGGGTGTCGGAGGCGTAGATGTAGCCGGTGGTCTCCTTCTGGGTACCGATGAGCTTCTCACCCAGGTTGTCCAGGGTCACATCGGAGCCCTCCTTGACGATGACCACCTGCACGCCGGTGGCGTAGCTCTGGGAGAAGTCCATGACCAGCAGGCGGTCCTCGGTGACGGACACGCCGGCCATGACGATGTCGCTCTTGCCCTGCTGGACGGAGAGCAGCGCGGCGTCAAAGCCCACGTCATCGATGACCAGCTCCAGGCCCAGCTTTTCCGCGATGGCCTGGGCGATCTCCACGTCAATGCCCACAAAGCCGCCGTCATCGGTGGTGTTCTCATAGGGCGGGAAGTCGGCGCTGGTGGCCATGATGAGCTTTCCGGACTCCACGGTGGTGAACTTGCCCTCATCCTTCTGGCCTCCGCCGGAACAGGCCGTCAGGGCGAAGACCATTGCGAGGACCGCCGCGGCAGCCAATAATTTTTTCATCCATTTCATTTCATTCAACCCCTTGCTGATATTCCCCCGCCGCCCGGGGCGGCTGGTTGTGGTTGATTATACCGCCAGAATGAATAAAATGCAAGGGAAACTTTGCGTTTCCCCTGCATTTTATGAATTATATTCAAATCTGTATGCATTTATATGCGCTTTTGTGGAAACTGTCCAACCTCAGTCGAAGGCCAGGCCCAGATAGCCCTCCGGCCGGGTGCGCCAGCGGGGGGGCTGGGCGGCGAACAGCCAGCGGACGGCCCCGAAGGGCTCTCTCTCCTGTCCGCCGGCGGGCAGGCACACCCGGGCGGGCCCGCCGCACAGGGCAGCGGCGGCAGCAGCCCCCTCCTCCTCGTCTCCGGGGCGGCAGAGCAGCTCCTTCACCACGGGGCCTTCCTCCCAGTTCTCCACGGCGGCACAGGCCTGGCCGCGGCTCAATTCCAGCCTGTACAGGCCGCTGCCCCGCCGGGGACACATGGCCTGCTGGAAGGCCAGCTGGCCCTCAGGATAGGTCACATGGGTGGAGCCGGCCAGCAGCGTCTCCCGCAGGGCGGCGTACTCCGCCGGTGTCACCGCCCGGGCCTGTCCCGGCTCCGGCCGGGCGGTCACCTGCCGCCGGTAGAAGCCCGGCTGAAAGCCATTCCGGGCAAAGAAATCAAACAGGGAGGGCTGGGCGGGCACGGTCAGGACGCAGTCCGCCCCACGCTCCCGCAGCAACACTCCGGCATAGTCCAGCAGCCGGGCGGCGCAGCCCTGTCCCCGGGCCTCCGGCGCGGTGGCCAGGGCGTAGACATAGCCCGCCTTCACGCTCCAGCCGTCGCCGAAAGTCAGCTGCACCTCCGGCAGGGCCAGCATGGAACACAGCCGCCCCTCCTCCCGCAGGATCAGGGGGCCGCTCAGGCCGCACAGCTCATAGAACCGGCGCTGAAATTCCCCGTCATCCCCGAACACACGGGTCCACAGCTCCTCCGCCTCGGCCAGCTCTTCCGGCCGGGCAGGTCTCATCTCCAGCATGGGCTCACCTCTCCCTGGCCGTGAATTTTTCCACCAGGATGTCGGGGTAGTAAGACAGCTTGGCCTTTCTCAGCCCCTCCAGGCCCAGGTCATCCTCCCGGTTGAACCACCGGACCTGGGGGTGGCGGCCCCGGATAAAACGGGCCATCTCCCGGTTGATGACGGCATAGGCCCCCTGGACGTCCCCGTAGGCCTTCTCAAAATGGACGTCAAAGCACTCGGGCGTGGTGAAGCTGCCCAGAGAGAAGGCCATCACCTTTCCCCCGGCCCGGATCAGGCCGCCTTCCAGAGCCAGGGCCTCGGTCTGGTACAGGGCCTCGATGACCGCCACCGTCTCCTCGGACAGGTTTTCCTCCCCCGGGTCCTCCTGGCGGTCCGCCGCCCAGTCCCGCTCCATGGCGGCGCACTGGGCCACGTTGTCCGGGCCGATGGGCTCGAACAGCCAGTCCGGGAACTGCTCGTCGAAACGGTGGATGTGGTTGCGCTTGGCGTGGAGCTTCTTGCCCGCCAGGTCAGCCAGGCGGTCCACATCGTAGATGTAGTCCCAGCCGTCCCGGTCATCCTCGAACTGGAACCGGCCGGGCCACAGCTCCTCCAGCCGGGCCCGCTGCTCCGCCGTGACGCACACCAGGGTCAGGGGAGCGCCGTGGGCGGCGGCGTCCGCCGCCAGGGCCTCCACCGCCGGAGCCAGGTCCCCCGTCCCCGCCGGAAACAGGTAGCTGACCCCCAGCCTGCCCTGGATGCGGGTCAGCAGGCGGTCGCCCAGCCGGGCGATCTCCTGGCCGTAGGGGCGGCTCCACAGGTAAATGTTATCGTAGTTATATTCACAGCCCATGCTGCCCTCCGCCGCCAGCAGCGGCGCCGCCCACTGGCGGTCGGTCAGCTCAGGGCTTCTGAATGTGTCCATAAATTCAGTCCTTTTCTCTTTTTTCATTGGGCAGGGGTTATCATATCACATTCGTAGGAAAAGAGCAACAGAAAACCGGCGGAAAGCGCAGTGCTTCCCGCCGGTCTGTATGGGTGATTTACTTGGCGTACTCAATGGCCTTGGTCTCCCGGATCAGGTTCACCTTGATCTGGCCGGGATACTCCAGCTCATCCTCGATCTTCTTGGCGATCTCCCGGGCCAGGATGACCATGCGGTCCTCGCTGACCTCCTCGGGCTTGACCATGATGCGCACCTCACGGCCGGCCTGGATGGCGTAGGCCTTATCCACACCGGGGAAGGAGGAGGTGAGCTCCTCCAGCTTTTCCAGGCGCTTGATATAGTACTCCACGTTCTCCCGCCGGGCGCCGGGCCGGGCGGCGGAGATGGCGTCGGCCGCCTGGACCAGGCAGGCCACGATGGTCTTGGCCTCCACATCGCCGTGGTGGGCCTCGATGGCGTGGATGACGCCCTCGCTCTCCTTGTACTTCCGGGCCAGCTCCACGCCGATCTGCACGTGGGAGCCCTCCACCTCATGGTCGATGGACTTGCCCAGGTCGTGGAGCAGGCCGGCGCGCTTGGCCATGTTCACATCGGCGCCGATCTCGGCGGCCAGCAGGCCGGCCAGCTGAGATACCTCGATGGAGTGGTTCAGCACGTTCTGGCCATAGCTGGTGCGGTAGTGCTGGCGGCCCAGCAGCTTGACCAGCTCGGGGTGCAGGCCATGGACATTGGTGGCGAACACCGCCCGCTCGCCCTCGGCCTTGATGGTGGCGTCCACCTCCCGCTTGGCCTTCTCCACCATTTCCTCGATGCGGGTGGGGTGGATGCGGCCGTCCAGGATCAGCTTCTCCAGGGCCAGCCGGGCGATCTCCCGGCGGACGGGGTCGAAGCAGGACACGGTGATGGCCTCGGGAGTATCGTCGATGATCAGATCCACGCCGGTCAGGGTCTCCAGGGTGCGGATATTGCGGCCCTCACGGCCGATGATGCGGCCCTTCATCTCATCGTTGGGCAGAGGCACCACGGACACGGTGGCCTCGGCCACATGGTCGGCGGCGCAGCGCTGGATGGCCAGGGCGATCTGCTCCCGGGCGTAGGTGTCGGCCTCCTCTTTGAAGCGGGTCTGAATCTCCTTGATCTTCAGGGCCTCCTCGTGGGTGACCTCCTCCTCCACCTGGCTGATGAGGTAGCGCTTGGCCTCCTCCACCGTCAGGCCGGAGATCTTCTCCAGCATCTCCACCTGGCTCTGCTTGATGCGCTCGATCTCTTCTTTGTCCTGTTCCAGCTGGGCCAGCTTGGCCGCGGCCAGCTCCTCCCGCTTCTCCATGTTCTCGGTCTTGCGGTCCAGGCTCTCCTCCTTCTGGTTCAGGCGGTTCTCCTGGCGCTGAATCTCATTGCGGCGTTCCTTGACTTCCTTCTCAAAGTCGTTGCGGGCCTGGAGAATCTCCTCCTTGGCCTCCACAGTGGCCTCGCGCTTCTTGCTCTCGGCGCTCTTGATGGCCTCGTTGAGGATGCGGCGGGCCTCCTCCTCGGCGGAGCCGATCTCCCGCTCCGCGGTGGCCTTGCGCCGCCGGTAGCCCATGACGCTGCCGACGATCAGGCCGGCCGCCAAAGCCGCGATCACCGCCACGACCAGAATCCATACGGGTACTTGCATCTTGAGTTCACACCTCCTAAATTTCGTTTCTTCCCATAAAATCGCAAAATAAGACGCGATGCGCACGCCGGCGCACCGCGATAACCGAAAAACCGCCCACCCATCGGGCGCAGTATTTGAGTGTCATATATTTCTGGAGGATATATGAGATAAAACGCGCCAAAGCCGGCGCCAATATCGCTCAAACAGGCGGGAAAGCCGCCCGGTCTTTCGAAATTATCTTTTTATATTGTAAAGGCCGAGGGCTTTCCTGTCAAGCAGAAAATCTGCAAGGAACAGGAAAAAGCCCCCGGCCTCAGCGTCAGCTGACGATTTTATAATAGGCCCGGGCGGTGAGCAGATACATGAGCCCGTACACCAGCAGGAAGGCCAGCACCGTGCCGGCGGTACACAGGGCCACGATGCCCACGTTCCGCACCGAAAACAGGGTCAGCAGCTGCACCACCAGGTTAAAATCGAACAGGATGTGAACGGCGGCCGCCGCGATGGGCAGGAAGAACACCGTCAGCACCTGGCTCCGGACGGACGCCCGGATCTGCCGCCGGCTCAGACCCACCCGCCGCATGATCTCAAAGCGGCCCCGGTCCTCGTAGCCCTCGGACACCTGCTTGTAGTAGAGGATGAGGGCGGTAGCCAGGAGGAAGATGAGCCCCAGCAGGATGCCCAGGAACAGAAATCCGCCCGCCATGGCGTAGCCCTCCACCGACATCTCCGCCCGGGTGGAGACCCGCATATATTCCCAGTTCCCCGTCCCGTCGAAGAAGCCCTCCTCCATGGAGGCGTCATACCAGGCGTCCCCCAGCGCCAGCGCCTCCTCATCAGTGCAATCCAGGTCCACCAGGGCCAGGAACCGGCAGCTCCCCGCGCCCAGAGTGCGGTACAGGGCGGACAGTTCCTCCCCCGGCAGCACGACACAGACGGGCCGGAACACATCAAAGGTCTCGGCAAAGTACGCGATCTCCGGCAGGCGCTGGGTCAGCTCCACCGTCAGGTCCCCGCCCGTCCCGGCGGAAAAGGTCATGGCGCCCAGCTCTCCCTCCCCGCCGCACAGGGCGGCCTGAGTGGGGATCTCCCGCCCCGTCAGGGCGGCGTAGTCCTCTCCGGTGAGGAAATAGACTGTGCGGCTGGCCTCCCGGTCACTGGAGGAGCCCAGCAGCCAGCGGTCCTCCTCCTGATGCACCGACAGCCGGAGGTACCGCAGCCACCGGGTCCCGGTGACGGGGACGCCCCGCTCCTCCGCGAAGCGGACGGCCAGGTCGGTCACCGCCTGCCCGTTGAAGGGCTCCTCGCCGTCCTCCTGATAGCCCGCCTCCACCTGGAAATCCGCGGGGTACTGGGCAGCGATGATCTCGCCTGTGCCCAGATAGAGGGCCAGGGTGCCCGACACCATCACCATGACCATGGTACACAGAATGCAGATGTTGGCCAGGCCCACCGCGTTGCGCTTCATGCGGTAGAGCATGCCCGACACGCCGATGAAGTGGCCGGTGCGGTAATAGAAGTTCTTGCTCCGCTTCAGCAGCTTGAGCACAGCGATGCTGCCGGCGGTGAACAGGCAGTAGGTGCCGAGAATGACCAGAATCACCGCCGGAAAGTAAAACGCCAGGGCGGCCACCGGATCGGTGGTGGTGACGGCGATGGCGTACCCGCCGGCCAGGGCCGCCAGTCCGATCAGGGCCAGCAGCCAGCGGGCCTTGGGCTCCCGCTCCCCCGTCTGGCCGCCGTGGAGGAGCCGGATGGGGTCGGTGCGGCGCACCCGCAGCAGGTTTACCAGCAGGGTGAGGGCCAGCAGCGCCCCGAACACCACCATTGTCAGCGCCGCGGCGGGCAGGGACAGGCCGGCGGAGAAGGGGAAGGCGAACCGCAGCAGCCCCCGGAGGGCGGCGGCAGCCAGCCAGTGGAGCAGCACGCCCGCGGCAAGGCCGCCCCCGATGCCCAGCAGGGCGGTATACAGGCTCTCCCAGCACTGGACCAAGGCGATGTTGCCCTTGCCCATGCCCAGAATGTTGTAAAGACCCAGCTCCTTCTGCCGCTGCTTCATGAGAAAGCTGTTGATGTAGAACACCAGCACCGCGGAGAACAGCCCGGCCACCACCATACCGATGGCCATCATGGCCCGGACATAGTCCACCCCGCGCAGCTGGCCCACCCCCGGGTCCAGGGCCAGGGCGGCCATGACATAAAAGGCGGCGGTCAGCCCCGCCAGAGCCAGCAGATAGGGCAGGAAGAACCGGCGGTTCTGCCGCAGGTTCCGCCGCGCCAGCCGGGGATAGAGCTTACCCATTGACCCCACCTCCGGCGGCCAGGCCCGCCAGCGTCTCCGCGATCAGGCGGTACATGGCCCCGTCGCTCCGCCCCTCCCGGCAGAGCTGCTGGTACACCGTCCCGTCCCGGATGAACAGCACCCGCCCCGCCCGGCTGGCGGCGGCGGTGGAGTGGGTGACCATCAGCACGGTCTGGCCGGAGCGGTTCACCCGCTGGAACAGCTCCATCAGGCTGTCGGCGGAACGGGAATCCAGGGCGCCGGTGGGCTCGTCGGCCAGCACCAGGCGGGGCCGGGTGATCAGGGCCCGGGCCACGGCGCACCGCTGCTTCTGCCCGCCGGACACCTCATAGGGGTACTTGTCCAGCAACGGCCCGATGCCCAGCTCCTCTGCCAGCGGGGTCAGCCGGGCCTCCATCTCCGGGTACTTCTTCCCCGCCAGCACCAGGGGCAGCAGAATGTTGTCCCGCAGGCTGAAGGTGTCCAGCAGGTTGAAGTCCTGGAACACAAAGCCCAGGTTGTCCCGGCGGAAGGCGGCCATGTCCTTCTCCCGGACGCCGCCCAGGTCCAGACCGGCCAGCGTCACCGTGCCGGCGGTGGGCCGGTCCAGGGCGGCCAGGATGTTCAGCAGGGTGGTCTTGCCGGAGCCGGACTCCCCCATGATGGCCACGAACTCCCCCTCCTCTACCCGGAAGGTCACATCGGTCAGCGCCTCCACCCGCTGGCCGCCGAACCGGGTGGTGTAGACCTTTTTCAAATGCTCTGCCTCTAAAATAGACATAGCCGCTCCTCTCCGTTCCCGCGGGAACTGTACTAATTTGGTTAG
The DNA here is from genome assembly GCA_051886935.1 of Candidatus Enterenecus sp. GTDB lineage: Bacteria > Bacillota > Clostridia > Oscillospirales > Oscillospiraceae > Enterenecus. Next base: position 8,873 of record JBJEYO010000021.1, read on the forward strand.
TACGGTCATTATAGGGCCCCGCCGCGGCCCCCGCAAGGAAGAACGGCTTAGGAAAGTTTTAAGAAACGCGAAAGACGCCCGCCCCGCTTCTGCGCAGATCCTGCGACCCTGCGCACAAAATGAGAGCTGGACTTCTCTCCCCGTTCCGGTACAATGGTTTCAGAAGCTTCTGAAACCACCGAAAGAGAGGAATAAAGCCATGAGCGGTCTGTTTTCCAAAAATCTGAAAAAATTCCGCCAGCAGAAGGGCATGACCCAGGAGCAGGCGGCCGCCGCCCTGGGGGTCAACGCCCAGACCGTCTCCCGCTGGGAGTGCGGCACCACCCTGCCTGACGTCACTCTGCTGCCGGAGCTGGCCCGGCTGTATTGCGTCACCGCAGACGACTTTTTCCAGGAGACCTCCTCCGTCTATGAGAACTACGCCCAGCGGCTGGCCTGCGTCTATGAAAAGACCCGGGACCCGGAGGATTTCCTGCGGGCCGACCTGGAGTTCCGGCGGCTGCGGAAGAACGGGGCCTGCTCCCCCGAGGACACGCGGATGCACGGCATGATCCACCAGTTCATGATGTGGTACTGCCAGGAGCAGGCCATGGCCATGTACGATCAGGTCATCGACAGCGAGGCGGGTTCGGACAGTGAGACCTACTGGATGACCCGGTACGCCAAGGTCAACCTCTGCGTGCTGCTGGGCCGCGCGGAGGAGTGCATCCGCGCCCAGGCGGAGCGGACGGCCCAATGCCCCGGCAGCCCCGGGGAATGGTGTCTCCTGATCCGTGCCTGCTATTACGCCAAACGCTACGAAGAGGGCCTGGGGTATTTCCTGACGGCCCTTGAGCGGTTCCCGGAGCACTGGCGGCTCCGCTACGACGGCGGGGACGTATGCTGGAAGCTGGGGCGGTATGAGGAGGCCTTCCGCCACTGGGACAAGTCCCTGTCGCTGAACCCCGGCCGCCCGGACGCCCTCTACTCCAAGGCGGCCTGCTACGAGGAGCGGGGCGAGTACGCAAAGGCCCGCGAGACCCGCCTTGAGCTGGCCCGGCGGCTCAGGAAGGGCGGCTATGACATCGAAGCTGACGCGGAGGAGCGTCGGGCCAACGCCCGCCCGTCCGGTGCCTGAGCGCCGCAAAAAAAATTCAGCCGCCCGGCAAACTGCCAGGCGGCTGAAACCGTTTATTCCTGTGTTCCCTCGTGGGGCGCTCACACCCGCTGGGGCAGGGAGTCGTCCTCGTCGATCCAATCCCGCTGCACGTCCACCACACGGAACTCGGTGGGGGTGTCCCGGATGATGACCTGCTGGATTCCGGCGTTGATGATCTGCCGCCGGCACATGGAGCAGGAGGTGGAGCCGGGCATGAGCGCCCCGGTCTCCGGGTCACGGCAGGCCATGTAGAGGGTGGCCCCCAGCATCTCGCTGCGGGCGGCGGAAATGATGGCGTTGGCCTCCGCGTGGACGGAGCGGCACAGCTCGTACCGCTCCCCCGAGGGGATCTTCATGGCCTCCCGGGTGCAGTAGCCCAGGTCGCCGCAGTTCTTCCGCCCCCGGGGCGCGCCGTTATAGCCGCTGGACACGATCTCGTCATGGTTGACGATGATGGCGCCGTAGCACCGGCGCATACAGGTGGAGCGGCCGGACACCGTCTGGGCAATGTCCAGATAATAGTTCACTTTATCAATGCGAGCCATAAAAGTCCCTCCTTTTGCACAAGTATAGCAAGCTTTTGACCCCCGCGCAATGGAGAAATTCACATTTTGTTTACGCTTACCCCATTGACGCGGACATTTTGGTGGCTTATCATATGAATATCATGTGAAGCTTTGCGCCCCGGGAGGTGACTGCGCTTTGATACGGGGATTTCTGTCCAGATTCATGGCCGGCCGGTACGGTACCGATCAGCTGAACAACACGCTGATCGTGATCTACCTGATCTTCTATCTCCTCGCCCTCATCACCCGGTGGGCGGTGTTTTACTGGATCTCCCTGGTGCTGGTTTTCGTCTCCCTGTTCCGCTGCCTCTCCCGGAAGCTGGATCAGCGCCGGGCGGAAAACGCCAAGTTCCTCCAGCTTACCGCACCCCTCCGGCGCGGCTACAAGAACTGCCGCACCCGGATCAAGGACCGGGATCACCGCTATTTCAAGTGTCCCAACTGCGGACAGCAGATGCGGGTGCCCAGAGGCAAGGGCCGCATCACCGTCCACTGCCGTTCCTGCGGCGCTACATTCGAGGAAAAAAGCTGAAAAAACCGGCGGCCCGCAGGCCGCCGGTTTTTCACGTCACTTGCCCCGGAGCAGATAGAGCAACATGGCGGCCTGGGTGATACCATCCTGGATGCCGCCGCTGCTCAGGCCCTCCAGCAGCTGGTCCCGGGTGAGCCAGTCCCCGCCGGTGATCCCCTCGTGCCCTTTGACCGCCCGGGGGCACTCGCAGCCCAGCCGAACCAGAAAGACATGGACCTGGCCCCCGCTGAGGCCGGTGTCGGGCCGGGTCAGCCCCAGGGGCACCAGCTCCCGGATCTGCTCCGGGCGCACACCCAGCTCCTGGCCCAGCTCCGCGGCCGCGTTCTGCTCCGGCGTCAGCCCGGGCTCCATGAAGCCCCTGGGGAACTCATACCCGCCCACGGCGCGCAGGGCGTGGCGGTATTGGCGGATGACGCCGAACAGCGGCTCCTCCCCCTCCCGCTCCCAGCAGGGGATCATAACGGTGCCGTTGCCCGCCCTGATGGGATACACCACCCGGCTGTAAGCATAGAGGCCCTTCCCGCCGCGGATCACGTCGCACACCACGCTGTAAAACTTTCCGTTGTCGAACACCAGACCCACCCGGCGGTGCTCCGGATGTTCCTCCTCAAAGCGGAGCATGGTCAGCCGGTCCGCGCAGATGGGGAGCTGCCGGGAGGGGGCAAACAGCTCCGGCCGGGCGTCCTTCAGGGCAAAGTAGTCCTCGATCTGCCGCTCCAGCAGGGGATCCAGGTAGATGGGCCGCTCCAGCGTCCGCCGGCCGTCCCACTCCCGAACCCACAGCCAGCGGCCGTGCTCCTCGCCAACGCCCAGCTCCGTGCCGGCCCGTGCCGGGGCGTCCTCCCCGGTATACAGGCCCTCTGGCGCCCGCGCCGCAAATCTCTCCGGCCACTGCCCGCGCAGGACCAGGTAACGCTTCCAATTATACCCCATGATTGAAGCCTCCCTCCGTCTCCATGTGGATCATGCCCTCGGACATCTTCTGCTCCACAAGCACCTTTTTGTGGTTGCTGGTGTGGACGGCGGCCCGCCGCAGGCGGAGCACATCTCCGTCATCGCTGACGGTATAGTCCAGCGCAGCGTTGCCCAGGGCGTTGGCCAAGCCCTCCTTGGTGATACCCGGGTCGGCGCGGACCAGGTCGTCCATCACCTGGGCCCGCTCGGCCAGCTGGTCCCAGCCCACCTGCTCCCCAGTCTCGGTCAGAGTCAGGGTATCCCGGAAGATGCGGCAGCCGCCCTGACTGATAGGCGTGGTCTCGTCATAGGGCAGCAGCAGCCGCTCCTCCCGGGTATAGACATGGTGCTGGTAGTTTGTGAACTGGCCGCCCAGGAGCCGGTTCTGGGTGTCGTCCAGCACATTGATGGCCTGCTCCAGCAGCAGCTCATGGTTTTCCGCCCACTGCCGGGAGCGGAAATACGCCCGACGGTGGGCGGGGATGTCCAGCTCGTCCTTTCCAAGGGACTCCGCCAGCTCCTGATAGTCGGTGCGGAAGATGGGCCTCTCCCCCCAGCACTCCATCAGGGTCTCGTGGACATAGCGCAGGTCCTCCAGGTGCAGCCGCCCGGCCCAGCGGTCATAATACTCGTTCAGCCGGTCCGCCAGCAGGGGCGCCGTCCGGCGCTGGTAGTAGTACAGCCTGCCCGCAGCGGGCAGGTTCTCGTCCAGAATGGTCAGGTCCTCCTTCATCTGCATGACGGTCTCCCGGAACTGGCCGCCCAGCGCCTCCGCGCCGCACTCCCCCCGGAGGCAGCGGGCGGCGTCCCGCCTGGCCCGCATATCATAGTTCAGCACCGGAGGGAGGGAGCTCCACTTGTACTTTTTGGGCTCCTTCTCCATCTGGGCGGCGGCGTATTCGCACAGGTTATAGGCGTTTCCGAACAGGCTCACCGCCACCCGGCCGCTGCGCAGCGCCCACAGGAAGCCCGCGCTGTGGGCCAGGGAGCGGATCAGCGCATTGTCCACCACCTGGTTCAGGGTCAGCACCACATTCTGGGCGGACAGCAGAATCTTCATCAGATAGGCCTCCACCCGCTCCTGCCGGTACTGCTTGCGGGCGCAGAGGGCGCTGTCCAGATAGGAGCAGTACCACGGCAGAAACAGATCCCGCTTTGCCTCGCGGTGGGGGATCCAGGCCAGCACCTGCCCGCGCGCCTCCCGGGGCACGCAGTCCAGCGCCAGCTTTTTCGCCAGACCCCGCCACCCGGCGACGGCAAAATCGTGGGGGATGGCCGGCCACAAGCCGGCGTCCTGCCGCAGCAGGGTCCGGACTTCAGAGCCCTCTCCGAAGACCATTTGGGCGCACAGCCCGGCCACCTCCTCCGCGCTCCCGCGGCAGCGGTCCAGGACCTCCTGGGGCAGGCTGCCGCCCAGCAGCTCCACCGACCGCCGCTGCCCGGGCAGCTCATTTTCCAGCCAGCCGCGGCACTGCTCCAGCTCCTCTCCGCAGGGGATGACAAAGTCGGCCAGCACACAGCGGGCTGCCTGGCCGGGCTGCTCCACCGCCAAACGTGCGCCGACGGCAAGCGCCTCGGCCCGCAGCAGCGCGGCCCTGACCGCCAACACATACTCCCCCAGCCTGACGGCTATGGCGCGGCCTTCCCGGGCTGAGGCGGCGGCGCACACTGCCCAGTAATCCCGCAGATCCTTTCCCTCGGGGGTCAGTGCCGCCAGGGTCAGCGCCTGGTCGGCCCGCTGTATGTGCAGCTCGGCCAGCGTCAGGCTCCTGCCCAGCTCGTCCAGCTCCATCCTCCGGGCCAGGTCGGCGGCGGCCCGCTCCCCTCCGCCTGGTCTGGCCATCAGCGGCTCCAGTGCCTTCATGGCCGCGGCGGGCCGGGCTTTGCACAGGTCAATGAGCCGCCCCAGGCTCTCCACGCTCTGGCGGGAGGGGCCGCCCGCCCGGTTGGCCCAATGGCAGCGCACCAGCACCGCCGTCAGCAGTTCCACCGTCTCCTGCCGCTCCGACTTTGCCTGCAGCGTCTCGCCATCCTCCGCCGGCGCGGCGGCCAGCAGCAGCACCAGCTCCGGTGCCAGTGCGAACAGGGTCTCCCGGTCCAGGTCGGGGTCTTCCGCCCTCTGCCGCTCATCCAGCCGCCCGACCAGCTCCTTCAGCAGGGTGCAGCACCCCCTGTCCTGCCACACCTCCTCCATCAGCGGCAGCTGCTCCGCCCTGACAGGCCCGCTCCCGGTCAGCCCGGTGGGGACCAGACGGGCGGTGTGCCACTTACCCTTGACCCGCTCCACCCGCAGCAGGCCCAGCCGCAGAAGCTGTGCCAGCCTGCGGCTGTGCTTAAAGGAGACCCCCTCAAATTGACCGTAGGTGAACACCTGCCGGAAAGGGGTCAACAGCGTCAGCATCAGCAGGTCCTCCCTCCGTTCCGTCCGGAGAGCGGTCTGGGGAGGGAACCCGCGGCCGTTCTGCTCCAGGCCCTGGATCAGCAGTTCTGCCAGCAGCTCCGCCATGTGCTCCAGCAGTTCCCTTTCGCTGAGCATGGCATACCAGTCGGTCTGCTCCGTCATTTCCCGGGCGGAAAAATCCGGATTCAGGCCCTCCATCTGCAGCAGCAGCCGCTGAGTTTCGCTGTCCCGGAAGCCGGGTGTGTCTCTCCACTTGGCTGTCAGCCGCCCCGCCGCCTGGCAGAGCAGCTCCCGCAGGCCATACATCTGGCCGCTCAGCCGGAGCAGGGCCCCCTCCAGGGCGGAGCGCACCTCCCTGCGGCAATGCTCCCACTGTTCCAGGGCCACCCGGCGGCACAGGGGATACCGCGCTCCGCCGGGACGCAGGTCCTTCGCCGAATCATAGTGCCGCTGCTCCAGCATCAGGGCGCCCATCAGGAGATCCGGCGCCCGTTTGTCCTCTGACGCCTTGCGAACCGCCTCCAGGATGGGATACAGGCTGACGCCTGCCTCCCCCGCCGGGGCGGGCTCTCTCTCCTCCAGCCAGAAGCGGTAGTCCCGGCACCACTTGACCGTGGTGCGCTGGGCGTCGCTCATGGCGCCGGGGGATGCCGCATGGATGCGGTAGAGCTGCCACACCGCCAGCTCCGGCAGCGTCTTGTCCGCCGGGCAGAACCCGCTCTCCCGCGCCCAGTCCAGCGGCCGGTTGCCCGCCGTTGTCACCTGTCGGACATATTTTTCCGCCGTGGCCCGGTCCACTCCCCGCTCCAGCAGCCAATCCAGAAAGGTCATGGCGCTCCCTCCTTGTCTTCCGGCCCCGGGTGGGCCGCCTTGAACGCCCGGTTGTTTTCCAGCAGCTCCTCAAAAGTCACGGGCCGCCAGCCGTTCACATCCACTCCCGCGTTGAGCACACGCTCCATGGAGCGCAGCTTGGGCCACAGCGGGCCGCCCGTATTGTTGTGCAGATGGGCGTATACCAGCCACATATCCTCCGGCTGGAGGGTGATGCCCAGCGCCGGGTCGTGACACACCAGCACCCGCCGTCCTCCGTCCTCCAGCGTGAGTACGGAGACCACTTTTTCAAAATATGCCTCCGGATCGGTCCTGCCCATCCAGGCCCGGTCGTGATTGCCGGTCACCAGGATCTTCCTGCACCGGGGCAGCCGCCGCAGGTACGCCTCCGGGTCCTTGCAGCAGAACATCAGGTCCCCCACCACGACGAGCAAGTCGTTCTCCTTCACCCTGTCCATCCCGGCCAGCAGAGCCTCGTCCATCTCCCGCACATCCCGGAACGGCCTGCGGCAGCTGGCGATGATATTCCGGTGGCCCAGATGCTGGTCAGCCGTATAGAAAATGGTCATCGCCGTCACTCCTTCCGTACTGTCATACCAAGCATAACGAAAAGTCCGCTTTCTGACAAGCAAAATCTGCTTCTCCCGCCGCCGTTTCCGGCGGCGGGAGAAGGTTTTCAGTCATACAGCTCATCGTCGGCATCGGGCGGGCATCTCAGGCAGGCACTCACCCTGTCCGCGTTGACGGCCAGGGCGATTCCCGCCGCAGTCACACACGCGGCGGCCGCCGCCGGCAGAGAATCGCCGGACAGGTCCAACAGCGTCAGCGCCCCATACAGGACCCCGAATACCACCGGCGAGACGGCCAGCCCAACGCCCGTTCCCCGGAACAGGCCCTTGCCGCCGCGGGAAGGCTCCCGCTCCGGGAGCTTTTCCTCCAGCCGGTCCAGCCGCCGTTCCAAGCGGCGCTGGCCCCGCCGCAGCCCGCCCAGCACCTCCAGGAGCAGAGGTCCGAAGTTCTCTCCGCCCTCCGGAGGCGGGGGCGGCGGGGGCGGCGGAGTCTTTTCCTCCTCCGCCCCATCCCGCGGCGTCTCCGGGTCTATACACCGGCGCAGCAGCTCCATCAGCCGCGCCTCGTCCTCCGGGGGCAGGCCGTCTGTACACAGCCGGTTTATCAGCTCCCGGGCTTCGTTTGCCAGGTCCTCCGGGGTCTTGTCGTTCTTCTTCATCTCCGCACCTCCGTCAGACGCAGGTGCGCCGCTCGCTGCCATACTGGCAGTATCTGATGTAGTGCGCGATGCGGTCCAGGGGATCGGAGAAGGCCCTTGCCACATCGGGGTTGCCGGCGCTGTATACGTCCACCGAGAAATAAGCGCTGGCCTTTCTCAGCTCATACATACCGTACAGGCGGTAGTGCCGGGCGGCAGCCAGGTAGTTGGAGCCGTAGGCGGCCCTCAGGTCGGGGTAAAGCCCCAGATAGGTCTTTGCACTGAAGATGGGCGAGCCCTGGCGTCCCTCATTGAAACAAAATGCCAAAAAATGGTTATACGCCATCTGGTAATTTGCGGAGCCGTAGGCCCGGGCCACATCGGGGTTGTTCTTCAGGTACCACTTGGCGTCAAAGAAGACGGAGGCTACCCGGCCTTCGGCTTGGCCGCAGGTTTTCCAGTGAACTCGCAGGGCGGCTTCGTTATAGCCGAACACCAGCTTCAGGTCATTGTTCAGGTCGGCATACAGCTTATAGTCAAACAGCAGGTCCTCCAGGGAGGCGCTGGCAGAGACATAGCCCCGGGAGCCATTGGTGACAGTGGGTGCGGGAGCGGAGCCGCCGTTCATGTCCTGACCGTTCTTGTACAGACGGAACACCGCCAAGCCGCTGGTGGAGCCCAGGGTGACCACACGGTTGATGGTGGCGTAGGTCACGCCCTTGTAGAGCCACTTCCAGTTCTGCTCGATGAGGGTAAGGTTTGCGCCGTTGACCGCTTTTACGATGGCCCAGTGGCCGGGAAGGCGGACCACATCGCCGGGTCTGACGCCGGAGGAAATGGTTTTGAAGGTATAGCCGCTCTCGCTGACCACGGGTGTGCAGTTGGAGAGCAGATTGCTGACGGTGACGCCGAAGATCTTCTTGTAATATTCCTTCACATAGTTCGCGCAGGAATAGGTGCCGGAGTCGCTGTTGCCCGCGCCGGGGATATACTTGGCGGGTACGCCGTTGAAGGTGTCCACGGTCTGGCCGTAGGTCGTAATCTTCACATTCTGGCCGGTGGCGGCGGAGGCCGGGGCGGCAAGAAGCTGCACGAGGAGCAAAAGGGTCATAAAGAGGGCAGTGCTTCGGAACAGATGGGATTTCTTGATTTTCATGGCAGGTTCTCCTTTCAAATGGATTTGTATGGGTATTGCTTCAGGTGGTTCCCTGTCTGGTTACACCATACCGCCGAATCCGCCGGAAACCTAATCCATGGCCGCCGCTCTTTTTTCTCTGTGCCTTTTTTGCCCCCCAAAATTTTTCCGGGCATAAAAACAGAGGAGGCCGCAGCCTCCTCTGTCTCGTCATTCCGCCCGTCAGTTCGTTTTCCGGTTCAGCGCCACATTGTCCCGGTTCATCTTCTGCCGCAGTAGCTGGAAGTTGGGCATGCCGCCGGCGGCGCAGGTCTGCTTGGCCGTCATCTCCGCGTAGGGGAACAGCTGCTGGTAGCAGGACACATGGATGTCCTTCTTGTCCTCGTCGGTGACGGGGCCCTCAATGGCGAACACCCCCACCAGCTCGATGGAGATGAAGAAGTTGTGGTCCGGCGTGCCGGTCTTGTCCTTGACGCACTGGTACAGCTTGGCCATGCAGCGGCTGTTGTCCCCGGTGAAGTTCACCGAGAAGGAGAAGTTGCTCTCCAGCTGCACCTGCCCCGGCTTGTCCAGCTTGTTGAAAAACTGCAGGTCCTGCAGCTTGTAGGATATGAGATTCAGTTCCGCCATGGGTACTACCTCCAAATGGATTTTTGACTATTTTACCACATTCCCGGCCCCGGCGCAACCGCCCGCCGCCGTTGAAAAAAAGCCCTATCCGTGGTATAGTGAAAAAAGCGTCTGAAACGGAGGGATTTCGGAACCACAGGTCCCGGAAGCCGACACATCGACACACATGAGAATTCAGGTGAACAATATGAACGATACCATTGCCGCCATTGCCACGCCCATGGCCCCCGCCGCCATCGGCATTCTCCGCCTGTCCGGGCCGGATTCCATCACGGTGTTGGATAAAGTCTTTACCCCCGCCCACGGCGCACCCATGAGGGAGCGCCCCGACCGGCTGCTGGTGTACGGCGCCCTCCGGGACGGGGACGGGGCGGTCATCGACTACTGCCTGGCCACCGTGTCCCGCTCCCCCCACAGCTACACCGGAGAGGACACGGCGGAGCTGCAGTGCCACGGCTCCCCCGCCGCCCTGGCCCTGGGGCTGGAGGCCCTGTTCGCCGCCGGAGCCCGGCAGGCCAGGGCCGGGGAGTTCACCCGCCGGGCCTTTCTGGCAGGCAAGCTGGACCTGACCCGCACCGAGGCGGTGGCCGACCTGATCCACGCCGAGACCCCCGCCGCCGTGCGCCAGGCCGCCGGACAGCTGGGCGGTGCCCTGGCCGCCGCCGTGGACGACATCTATGACGGCCTCACCGACCTGATGGCCCACTTCCACGCGGTGCTGGACTACCCCGACGAGGACATCGAGCCCTTTGAGGCCGCCGAGATGGCCGCCGCCCTGGCCGCCGCGGGCAGAAAGCTGGACGCTCTGGCGGGCAGCTACCGCCGGGGTAGAGCTCTGGTGGAGGGCATTCCCTGCGCCATCGTAGGCCGGCCCAACGCGGGCAAGTCCACCCTGTTCAACGCCCTGCTGGGCTATGACCGGGCCATCGTCACCCCCATCCCGGGCACCACCCGGGACACGGTGGAGGAACGGCTCAGCCTGGGCGGCGTGCTGCTGCGGCTCATTGACACCGCCGGACTGCGGGAGGGCGGTGACCAGGTGGAGCGGCTGGGCATTGAGCGCAGCCGGGCCGCCGTGGAGCAGGCGGAGCTGGTGCTGGTGGTGCTGGACGGCCACCAGAGCCTGACGACGGAGGACGAGGAGGCTCTCTCTCTGGGGCTGGCCGCCCCCCGCTGCCTGGTGGTATACAACAAGGCCGACCTGCCCGCCGCCCACCTGCCCCCTCTGCCGGAGGGCGTGCCGGCGGTGGCCCTGTCCGCCCTGACCGGGGACGGCCTGGACGAGCTGGAGCTGGCCATTGAAAAGCTGTTCCCCGACGACACCGGCCTGCGGCCGGGCAGTCTGCTGACCAACGCCCGGCAGGCGGAGGCGGCGGACCGGGCCAGGGAGAGCGTGGAGCGGGCCTCCGCCGCCCTGACCGCCGGCATGTCCCCCGACGCGGTGCTCACCGACGTGGAGGAAGCCCTGTCCGCCCTGGGCGAGCTCACCGGCCGGGTGGTGCGGGAGGATGTGACTGACCGCATCTTCCAGCGGTTCTGCGTGGGGAAATAAGGGCCCGCCTCCGGCGGTCGAATCATGGGCCTCGCTTTTTTAGGACATTTGCCCATAAACTTTCTCTTGACTGATATTATGTATACTTCCACAATTACCTTTTAATTGTGGAAATCTTTGTTGAAGTTGTTGAAAACTCAGTTCTGGCCCTCTTTCCCGAAATTCCGTCAAAATCCGACCGGCCTGTTCCGGGTACTTTTTTGTCGAAAAAAGGCTACCAAAAAAATTATTTGTCGCCCGGACGGAATCCCGTCCGGGCGACAAATCGTTTTCCTGATATGCTCTTATCCGTTCAGCCGCGCCGCCACCACTCTTGCTGCCTTTACACCGGAAGCGCCAGCTTGCGCCAGGCCGCGGGTGACGCCGGCGCCGTCGCCCACGGCGAAGAAGCCGGGCAGGTCGGTCTCCAGCTCCCGGGACAGCTTGATGCGGGCGGAGTAGAACTTCACCTCCGCGCCGTAGAGCAGGGTGTCGTAGTTGGCGGTGCCGGGGGCCAGCTTGTCCAGGGCGTAGATCATCTCGATAATGTCGTCCAGCTGCCGCTTGGGCAGGGCCAGGGACAGGTCGCCGGGCACGGCGGCGGTCAGGGTGGGCCGCACGAAGGACTTGCCCAGCCGGTGGTCGTTGGTGCGGATGCCGGACACCAGGTCCCCGAACCGCTGCACCAGCACGCCGCCGGCCAGCATGTTGCTCAGGGAGGCAATGTGCTTGCCGTAGCGGTAGGGCTCGTTGAAGGGGGAGGTGAACCGGTTGGACACCAGCAGGGCGAAGTTGGTGTTTTTGCTCTGGAGGGCCGGGTCGGAGTAGGAATGGCCGT
>JBJEYO010000022.1:0-3854 GCA_051886935.1 Candidatus Enterenecus sp.
TGGGCAAGCACGAGAAGAAGATGGGCATCCGCGGCTCCTCCACCTGCGAGCTGATTTTTGAGAACTGCGTCATCCCCAAGGACCGTATGCTGGGCAAGCAGGGCAAGGGCTTCGCTCTGGCCATGAAGACCCTGGACGGCGGCCGTATCGGCATCGCGGCCCAGGCCCTGGGCATTGGCGAGGGCGCCGTGCAGGAGGCCATTAACTATACCAAGGAGCGCGTCCAGTTCGGCAAGCGCATCTCCCAGTTCCAGAACACCCAGTTCGAGCTGGCCAACATGCACACCAAGATGGAGGCCGCCAAGTACCTGGTGTACTCCGCCGCCATGAAGAAGCAGAACCACGAGCCCTACTCCGCCGACGCCGCCATGGCCAAGCTGTTCGCCTCTGAGGCCGCCAGCGATGTGACCCGCCGCGCCGTCCAGCTGTTCGGCGGCTACGGCTACACCCGTGACTATCCCGTTGAGCGCATGATGCGCGACGCCAAGATCACCGAGATCTACGAGGGCACCTCCGAGGTCCAGCGTATGGTCATCTCCGGCGCTCTGGGCGTGAAGTAAAAGAGGAGGAGTGCGCATTATGAAAATCATTGTCTGTGTCAAGCAGGTGCCCGACACCTCCGGCGTGGTGGCCGTGAAAGCCGACGGCACCATGGACCGCGCCGCGATGGACACCATCACCAACCATGACGACCTGGCCGCTGTTGAGGCCGCTCTGAGAATCAAGGACGCCACCGGCTGCAAGGTCGTGGCCGTCTCCATGGGCCCCCCTCCCGCCGAGGGAATGCTGCGTGAGCTGCTGGCCCGCGGCGTGGACGAGGCCTATCTGGTCTGCGGCCGTGAGTTCGGCGGTTCCGATACTTACGCCACCTCCCAGATCATCGCCGGCGCCCTGGATCACATCGGCATCGAGCAGGACGACATCATCTTCTGCGGCCGCCAGGCCATCGACGGCGACACCGCCCAGGTCGGCCCCCAGATCGCTGAGAAGCTCCACCTGCCCCAGATCACCTACGCCGCCGACATCACCGTGGAGGGCAACACCGTCACCGTGAAGCGTCTGCTGGAGGACGGCTACATGACCCTGCGGGCCAAGACCCCCTGCCTGATCACCTGCGTCAAGGAGCTGAACGAGCCCCGTTACATGAGCGTCGGCGGCATCATGGAGTGCTACTCCAAGCCCCTGACCGTTCTGGACTACAACGCGCTGAAGGATAACCCCCTGATCGATGACGACACCATCGGTCTGGTGGGCTCTCCCACCAACGTGTACAAGTCCTTCTCTCCCCCGATCAAGGGCGCCGGCACCATGCTGGAGGGTGCCGACAAGGCTACCTGCGAGAAGCTGGTGTCCATCCTGGGCGAGCAGCACATCATCTGATCAGAGGGAAAGGAGAGCTTGAATATGGCTTATAATAGTAAAGACACCGCCGCCTTCAAGGGCGTGTGGGTATTTTGTGAGCAGCGCGACGGCGTCATCCTCGGCACCGGCTATCAGCTGCTGAGCGAGGGCCGCAAGCTGGCCGACGACCTGGGCGTTGAGCTGTGCGGCGTGCTGCTTGGCTCCAACGTCAACGAGGACTACGCCAAGGCCCTGGGCGGCTACGGCGCTGACCGCGTGTTCGTCTGCGACCACCCCCTGCTGAAGGACTACACCACCGACGCCTACACCAAGGTCCTCTGCGACCTGGTGGAGGAGAAGAAGCCCGAGATCCTGCTCATCGGCGCCACCAACATCGGCCGTGACCTGGGTCCCCGCTGCGCCGCCCGTCTGCACACCGGCCTGACCGCCGACTGCACCCACCTGGACGTGGACGTGGAGAAGTACAAGGCCTTCCTGAAGACCACCTCCACCATCGACGTGGACAACACCACCTTCGAGGACAACAAGAACCTGAAGATGACCCGTCCCGCCTTCGGCGGCCACCTGATGGCCACCATCATCTGCCCGCGGTTCCGTCCCCAGATGTCCACCGTCCGTCCCGGCGTCATGCAGACCGCCCCCTACAACGAGGAGACCGCCGAGAAGACCATCGTGGAGCACATCGACGTCCAGCTCAGCGAGTCCGACATCACCGTGGACATCCTGGAGATCAAGAAGTCCGCCAAGAAGCTGGTTGACCTGATCGGCGCCGACGTGGTCGTGTCCGTGGGCCGCGGCATCAGCTCCGATCCCCGCCGCGGTCTTGAGATCGCCGAGGAGCTGGCCAATGTTCTGGGCGGCGTCGTGGGCGCCTCCCGTGCCGTGGTGGACGCGGGCCTGATCAGCTCCGACCACCAGGTGGGCCAGACCGGCAAGACCGTCCATCCCAAGATCTATGTGGCTCTGGGCATCTCCGGCGCCATTCAGCACCTGGCCGGCATGCAGGACTCCCAGTGCATCATCGCCGTCAACAAGAACGGCTCCGCCCCCATCTTCGACGTGGCCACCTACGGCATCACCGGCGACCTGTTCAAGGTCGGCCCCATGCTGACCGAGGCCATTGCCGCCTACAAGGCTTCCAAGGCCTGATCTACTCCCACCGCAAAACCGCGCGGCCCGGAATAAAAATTCCGGGCCGCGCTTCTTTTTTCCAACAAATGGGGCGTGTTTGCCTTTTAATGTTGACAGGTCAACATTAACGGAGTATGATAGTTTTACCAGGGGGGATACTTTATGAAGCAGCAGCGGTTTGAGCAGCTCGTCCTGCAGGTCAACAGCCTTCACCGCAACATTGAAAAGATCCGCCGGCGGCAGGCCGCCTCCCTGGGCATCAAGTCCATGCACGCCTTCTGGCTGTATCTGCTGGCGGTCTATGAGGACGGCCTGTCCGCCTCTGAGCTGGCCGCCGCGGCCCACATCGACCGCAGCCTGGTCTCCCGGGAGATCGAGGATCTGGAGGATATGGGCTACATCACCACCAAGGAACAGACCGTCCACCGGCGCTACGGCTGGAAATTCATCCTGACCCCCAAGGGGCAGGAGATGGCCCGGCAGGTCTCCCAGGTCTCCCGCTCCGTGCAGACCGCCGCGGACCGGGGCATCCCGCCGGAGGATCTGGCGGCCTTCTACCGCACACTGGACGCCATCACCCGCAACCTGGAGCTGCTGGCCAGGGAAGAAACATAAGGAGCTGATCTCATGAGCGTGACCATCATTGGCGATTCCGCCTGTGACATGACCCAGGAGGAGGCCGCCCGCCGCGGCATCGTCCTGCTGCCCCTCAAGGCCATCATCGACGGGGAGGAATATCTGGACGGGGTGACCATCACCCACGACGAGTTCTACGAGAAGCTGGGCACCTGTCAGGAACTGCCCTCCACCAGTCAGGTCTCCCCCGCCGCCTTTGCCGATGCCTTTCAGCAGGCCACGGCCGATGGCGGCGAGGCGGTGGCGGTCACCCTGTCCGGCGGACTGTCCGGCACCGTCCAGAGCGCCCACATCGCCGCGGCGGATTTTCCCGGCAAGGTGTGGGTGGTGGACAGCGAGAATGTGACCGCCGGTGAGCGCATCCTGCTGGAGTACGCCGTGATTCTGCGGGACCGGGGGCTCTCCGCCCAGGAGATCGCCCGGAAGCTGGACCGGGAGAAGAAGCGCATCTGCCTGCTGGCCCGGTTCGACATGGTAAAGTATCTGATGAAGGGCGGCCGCCTGTCCCGGGCGGCGGCACTGGGCTGCTCGGTGCTGAACATCAAGCCGCTGGTCACCGTGGTGGACGGCGAGGCCAAGCTGGTGGGCAAGGGCCGGGGCGCCCGGCACAGCCGCGCCCTGCTCACTGAGCTGATCCACAAGCATGGCGGCATCGACTTCTCCATGCCCTACATGCTGGCCTACACCGGCGCGGACGACAGCCTGATCCGGGAATACGCGGAGGA
>JBJEYO010000023.1:0-3845 GCA_051886935.1 Candidatus Enterenecus sp.
TCGGCTCCCACGGCGGCCTGTCCGTGGGCGAGGACGGCGCCACCCACCAGTGCATTGAGGACTACGCCATCATGCGGGCCATTCCCGGTATGCTGGTCCTCTCCCCCTGCGACGGCCCCGAGATGCGCCTGGCGGTGAAGGCCCTGCTGGACTACGAGGGCCCCGCCTATATGCGCCTGGGCCGTCTGGCGGTGGAGTCCGTCACCGACGAGATCCCCGGCTACTCCTTTGAGCTGGGCAAGGGCGTACAGCTCCGGGAGGGCGGCGACGTCACCGTCATCGCCACCGGCATGATGGTGCAGGAGGCGGTGAAGGCCTCCGATGCGCTGGCCGCGGAGGGCGTGTCCGTCCGGGTCATCGACATGCACACCATCAAGCCTCTGGATGAGGACATCGTGCTGAAGGCCGCCCGGGAGACCGGCGCCATCGTCACCAGCGAGGAGGCCAACATCATGGGCGGCCTGGGCTCCGCTGTGTGCGAGTGCGTGGCGGCGGGCTGCCCCGTTCCCGTGGTGCGCCACGGCGTCAACGACGAGTTCGGCCGCTCCGGCGAGGCTAAGGCGGTACTGAAGGCCTACGGCCTGACCGCCGACGGAATTGCGGACGCGGTGCGCCGCGCGCTGGCGCTGAAGAAGTAAATTCCGGCTCCGGGGGCGAATTCCGCCCCCGGAGCGTAGGTAAAAGTAAAAAATTGTGTTGACAAAAAGGTTTCCATCGGGTATACTAACTCTTGCCCTATCCGGGGCACACCATTTGGCGGCGTAGCTCAGTTGGCTAGAGCACTCGGTTCATACCCGAGTTGTCACCGGTTCGAATCCAGTCGCCGCTACCACCCGAAGAGGCGGCGTTCACGCCGCCCCTTCGGGCCCTCAAAACCCGCGCCCGCTTTGGGCATTCGGCCCGTTGGTCAAGCGGTTAAGACACCGCCCTTTCACGGCGGTAACACGGGTTCGAGTCCCGTACGGGTCACCAATATGGAGGCTTAGCTCAGCCGGTAGAGCGCTTGCTTCACACGCAAGAGGTCACAGATTCGAGTTCTGTAGTCTCCACCATAAAAAACCTCGTAACCATGCCGGTTACGAGGTTTTTTGCGGTCAACTTTTTGTGCTGTCATACGCCACAAATGGCGGCCTTTCGGGGCACTTTTGGGGCGGTTGGGGGCACCTTTGGGGGCACGTTTCTAATGGGGGAGGGCTTCAGCCCTCCCTCTTATCTATGGCCTGTTTAATCAGATTTTCAACGTAGCCGCTCACACTCCTGTTGTCAGCGTCGGCTGCGGCCTTGATCTTGGCCTTCAGATCCGGAGACACCCGGACCTGAAGGAGTTCAGTTTTGTTCATGGTTTGCCTCCTCTCACCATGTATCGGTGTATACCTCTCCGAGCTCCGCCGCGATCATGCGGCGCTCACAAATTTTATCGTAGATGCGGTCAGCGATCCATTGAGCGGAATAGTGCCTGGCAGTCTTGGCCACCTCGATGATGGCAGGATCACGGTACTCTGTCCAGTTATCGCCGATGTTATCAACGCACCAGACGTCGCCGGTCTGGCGGTCGTAGAAGATGTCCGTGTGGCCGCCTCTGCCGTCCCAGTTTACAGTCCCATTCGAGGCGTCCTGGAGCTTGTCGAGATTGATGTTGATACCATGCGTATTGATTTCCATTGTGTGATCCTCCTAACTTAATCCCACATATGCCGCTCAGCATTTTCCTTCAGCTCGGCATCCATGACGGCTTTCGTCTTGTCGATGTCTGCGCCATCACAGATGGCGTCATAAGCCTTGCTGTAGATCTCATACATGGCCATGTTTTCGGTGATATTTACTCTGCGCTTGATTTCTAAGGCGATGACTGCGTGGGGATATTTGGCCTCCAGCTCGCTCATCTCCGCCTCGCTGTGATGCACAAAGCCGGGACGCATCACGCTGGATCCAGTATCCATCATGCGGTTAAATTCCGCCCGCCACTTGGCGTTATCTTCCCGCGCTGCCCGGAGCTCCTGGATGCCGGGGATGCTTTCAAAAGTCTCCCGTCTCCGGGCCGTCCGCTCGGCCCTCTCCGCTTCCTTGGCCATCATATAGGCCATGATCTCGTCCTTGTGGGGGCCTACCTCCGCCTGGAAAGCAGTGGCATTGATACCGCGCTTGTAGGTGCCCAGCTTGTCTCCGTTGCGGACCAGTTCGTACTTGCGGATCAGGGTTTCGATTTCTGTGTTTGTCATATGTGCTCCTCCTTTGTTTTCCTTTTTGTAATTACATTGTAATACTTTATAATGCAGATTGCAATATGTAAAAATAAACAAAATTTGAATACAATGGCAGTGCAAAGCGCCAAGAGACGATAAAAAGAGGGAGAGCTATCAGCTCCCCCTCTTTGAACAGTCTGCCCGTTACTTATACAGATCCGGATCCAGCCCAGCGGATCGCAGCTTGGCATCGTACACGCCGGCACGGTACTCAAAGACCAGCATACGGACCATGTCGTGGGACAGATCTATCACATCATTGTTGCCGGTCTTGTCGGAGCCGTCTCCGCTGATGACGCCGGCAGTCATCAGCTGGTCAACGATGGCCCGGAAATGGTATTTGTCCGAGATCTCGCACAGCCTCTTGTAGCGCACCATATTGTAGTCCTCCTCGTCATTATCGTTATCGCCGCCCACCATGGCGGCGGCCACGTCGGCCCGAAAATCGTCCATGGTCTTGCCGCATTGGGGGAACCAGTGTTCCACGTCCGCGTGGCCGCTGGCCACGCCCCGGCGGTACCCCTCTGCGTGGCAGATGACCGCTCCGTCGGCCAGCGGGTCCAGGCCGTACTCCTTGCAGAGATAAGCCGTCAGCTCCACCGCCGCCCAGTAGACCCGGGCGAAATAGCCCGGGTCGGCCAGGCCGTCCTCGCAGATTTCAAAAGAGATGTGGGTGTCGTTGGCGCTCTTGCTGCTGGTGCCCGTGCCGGCATGCCAGCCCCGGTGATTCCAGGGCAGGGTCTGCACGGCGGCCACGGAGCCGTCGGCCAGCTTGCCCACAAAGGCGTGGACGCAGGCGTTGGTCCCGGCCCGGTTCCAATGGTTTCCGTTTGGATTCTTTCCCAGCAAGTCCATCAACCCGTCATAATCCGCCTCGCCCGGCAGAGGCTGCACATAGCGCCGCAGCATGGGGTTGTCGGCCCCGGTGGAGTGGACCATGACCCCCTTGGGGGTGATGGTCCGCCCGGTCTGATAGCAATCGTTGGCGGTCAGGATACACTTAATCAGATCCATCGTCATCCTCCCCACTCAGGCCGTCCCCGGCCTTGTCCACCGTTTTCTTGGCCGCGGCCAGCAGCTTGGCCAGCCACGCGGGCACGGGCGCGCCCATGGCGGCGGCGTTCTCCACGATAGAGCCTAATTCGGTCACGATGTACCACACTAGGACCACCGGGCACACCAGTCCGCCGTACTGCACCGGCAGGGACACCAGCTGCAGGTGATCCAGCACGATGGACAGCAGCAGATCCGCCCCGGCGGCCACCAGGACGACCACGATCATCCCCGCCTTGTGCCAGATGCCCTCCCGGGCCCTGGCGCTGGACCACTCACCGCCCTTGCAGGCGGCAGCCGAGCCGCTGATATAGTCCAGCACCATGCAGCCTACCCAGCCGACCACCAGCCAGCCCATCCAGCCCCACAGGCCCGTCAGCAGGCCCACGACAGCGGCCACCGCCGCCTTGAGTCCATTGATGTATTTTTCCATTGTGATTCCTCCAATCAGGTATATTAGGTGATACAAATCCAGCGCGGCGTACACCGCCGTACAGATGCGCAGGCCCACTTTTGCCGCCCGCTCTGGCCGCCGTGAGAGCCACCACA
>JBJEYO010000024.1:0-3744 GCA_051886935.1 Candidatus Enterenecus sp.
GGCGTAATTACAAGACTTTTTCGCCTCATTTCCCCCCTCTCCGGGGGCTGGAAAACGCAATTTTTCGGAATGCCCTCAACGTCTTGTGGCACCCCCGGTTTCCCCCGCAATATCTTGTGCTCTTCCCCTGTGAAAGGGCAACGCAACCGGCCGAAAATTTTCCAGTTCCGCATTGACAGAAAAATCTTCCTCCCCTATACTGGTGGGCAATGGGAGGGATCATTATGGAGGAACTGAAGCCCGGGCGCTACCGCCATTTCAAGGGCAACGATTACCAGCTCATCGCCGTGGCCCGCCACTCGGAAACTCTGGAGCCCATGGTGGTGTACCGGGCGCTGTACGGCGAGGGCGGGCTGTGGGTGCGCCCCGCCGCCATGTGGAGCGAGCAGGTGGAGCGGGACGGCTACTGCGGCCCCCGGTTCACCTACATCGGAGAATAGCAAAAAAGGCTGCCGGGGATACTTTTCGGGTATCCCCGGGCCTTTTTCTGCCGCCGGACGCAATTTTTTCCCCGCACCCTCTTGACAACCATGCCGCTGTGCTGTATCATCCTCCTGTAAACCATATCAAATTGATAGGAATAGCAAAAATTCTCCGGTGCGGCGCCGTCCGCCCCGGAGTTGAAAAGCGAGGACAAGTTTCATGAACATTTACGCGGACAACGCCGCCACCACAAGAATGAGCCGCCGGGCCATCGACGCCATGCTGCCCTATCTGGATCAGTTCTACGGCAACCCCTCCACCCTTTACAGCGTGGGCCAGCAGGCCGCCGAGTCCCTGGCCGACGCCCGGGAGCGCATGGCCGCCCTGCTGGGCTGCCAGAGCCGGGAGATCACCTTCACCTCCGGCGGCAGCGAGTCGGACAATCAGGCTCTGACCACCGGCGCCGCCTGGGGCGAGCGCAAGGGGAAGAAGCACATCATCTCCACCGCCTTTGAGCATCATGCGGTGCTCCACACCCTGAAGAAGCTGGAGAAGCAGGGTTTCCGGGTCACCCTGCTGGATGTCCACGAAAACGGTCTGGTCACCCCGGAGCAGGTGGCCGAGGCCATCACTCCGGACACCTGCCTGGTGTCCGTCATGTACGCCAACAACGAGATCGGCACCATCCAGCCCATCCGGGAGATCGGCAAGGTCTGCCGGGAGCGGGGGGTGCTGTTCCACACCGACGCCGTCCAGGCCATGGGCCATCTGCCCATCAACACGGTGGAGGACAACATCGACATGCTCTCCCTCTCCGCCCACAAGTTCCACGGCCCCAAGGGCGTGGGCGCCCTCTATGTGCGCTCCGGCATCCTCCTGTCCACCCTCATCGAGGGCGGCGCCCAGGAGCGGGGCAAGCGGGCCGGCACCGAAAACCTGCCCGGCATCGTGGGCATGGTCACAGCCCTGGAGGAGGCCTACGAGAATCTGGACGAAAAGGTGGCCCGCACCATGGCCCTCCGGGACCGGCTCATCGACGGGCTGTCCGCCATCCCCCACTCCGCCCTCAACGGCGACCGGGAGAAGCGCCTGCCCGGCAACGTGAACTTCTGCTTTGAGGGCATCGAGGGCGAGAGCCTGCTGCTCATGCTGGACGACAAGGGCATCTGCGCCTCCTCCGGCTCGGCCTGCACCTCCGGCTCCCTGGACCCCAGCCATGTGCTGCTGGCCATCGGCCGTCCCCATGAGGTGGCCCACGGCTCCCTCCGCCTGACCATCACGGAGGAAAACACCCAGGAGGAGATCGACTATATCATCCGCTCCGTCACCGAGGTGGTGGAGCAGCTGCGCGGCATGAGCCCGGTGTGGCGGGACCTGATGGCCGGCAAGCGTGAATTTGTGATAAAGTGAGGTAACAGATCATGGCATTATACAGTGAAAAGGTCATGGACCACTTCCGCAACCCCCGGAATGTGGGCGTCATTGAGGACGCCGACGGCGTGGGCGAGGTGGGCAACGCCAAGTGCGGCGACATCATGAAGATCTACCTGAAGATCAAGGACGGCGTCATCGAGGATGTGAAGTTCGAGACCTTCGGCTGCGGCAGCGCCATCGCCTCCAGCTCCATGGCCACCGAGCTCATCAAGGGCAAGCCCGTGGAGGACGCCCTGGCCCTGACCAACAAGGCGGTGGCCGAGGCCCTGGACGGTCTGCCCGCCCACAAGCTCCACTGCTCCGTCCTGGCGGAGGAGGCCATCAAGGCCGCCCTGAAGGACTACTACGATAAGAACGGCATCGCCTATGACGAGAGCCAGTTCCCCGACTGCGGCAGCTGCGAGCACTGCTCCATGTGAGCCGGGAATATAAATGACAGCAATACGGCCCGCCGGCGCAATGCCGGCGGGCCGCTTTTCGTTCTGGTCTATTTCTTCTCTTTCTTCGCCCGCAGCCGGGCGATCTCCCGGTGGTGCTGATCCACCTGCTCGCCGCTGGCGGTATCCCACTCGTCACGCAGGATGGCCAGCTCCTCCTCATGGGCGGCGATGGCCCCGTCCCAGTCCCCCTGGATCTCACAGATGTGGGCGATGGAGGTGGTGCCGTCGGTGTAGCGGGGCCGCTGGGTCTGGACCTCCATAGACTTCCGGTAGCAGGCCTTGGCCTGCTCATAGCGGCCGGCCCGCACCATGCAGTCGCCCATTTGCACCCAGGCACCCCGCTCAGACGCAAATTCCCGGCTCATCCCATCCCAGATGGCCATGGCCTGTTCATGGTCTCCATCCGCCCAGGCGATCTCGCCCCGGTACATGGCGGTGCGGTATCCGGTCTCCACCGCCCGGTCCATCCTCTCGCAATATTCCCGGGCCTCGTCCAGGCGGTTGTCCGCAATGAGCTGATCCAGCAGCCACAGATAGCCGCTGCGCCAGTGGGGATGCGCCTCCACAAATTCCTTGTAGAAGTCGATGAGCTCATGGTGGTTTACGCTGAGCCACGCACCCCAAGCCCCTCTGTTGGCCTGTACATAGGTGCTGTGAGCATCGTTGTCCTCCGGCTGGCGGCGAATGCCCTCCAAAGCATAGTCGGAAGCACGGCGCCAATGCTCCTCTCCAAGCTGATACTCCATATCCGCCAGCATCACATAGACCCGGCTGTTATCCGGCTCCCGCCGGCCTTTCTCCAGCAGGAATTCCCGTTCCCGCTCCACCGTGGCCGGGTTCAGCGTCCGCTCGTCCCACAGCATATTCTGGATGCGCTCCATGCGGGTGTCATCGCTGAGGGCGAACAGCTCGTCGATGGATACGCCGAAGTAGGCGGATATGGCGGGCAGGAGCTGGATATCCGGGGTGGCGGTGCCCCGCTCCCACTTGCTCACCGCCTGGGGGCTGACGTTCAATTTCTCCGCCAGGGCCTCCTGGGTGATCCCCCGCTGGGCGCGCAGGTTCTTGATCTGGATTCCGATCTCCATTGAAATCACTCCTCGTTCCGTTTTCTTGCCGGCAAGGCTATCTTAATCAAATACAGAAGAAAACGCAATGACCCGGCCTTCGGGCCGGGTCAACCGTGGGTTGAATGCAGAGCGCCGGAGGTCTCCCTCCGGCGCTCATTTTCACATATCAGTCCTGATCCTCGCCGCAGCCGCCGCAGCCGCCCTCGCAGCCTTCGCAGTCCTCGTCGAAAGACAGGGCGAACTTCTGCCCGCAGCTGGGGCAGTCGATGAAGCCGGCCTCCAGCACCTCGTCGTCGATGACCAGATCCTCCCCGCAGTTGGGGCAGGCCACCTCGAAGAAGTCCTCGTCCTCGTCATCGTCATCGAAGTCGTCGTCA
>JBJEYO010000025.1:0-3726 GCA_051886935.1 Candidatus Enterenecus sp.
GCCCACACAGTAGACGGCCAGCATCATGCACAGCTGCCGGCCATAGGTGTTGAGCACCACGATCTCGCTGACAAAGGAGATGCCGATGGTGTCCAGGATGATGAACCCACCCATAAACAGGGCCAACAGCCCATATTTCCACAGATTTCCCATGGAGATACGCAGGATTTTGGCGGCCAGCGCCGCGCCCAGCAGCATCAGCGCCGCGATGGCCAGCACCATGCCCGTGATCTGAAGAATGCTGGAATAGGGTTTCAGATAGGACTCCAGGACGTAAGAGGTGTCGGGGGAGCTGTAGAGGGTGTTCAGGAACTCCCGGTAGGCGTCTGCGTTGCCGTGGGCGTGGGGATTACACAGGTGGATCTCCACCTCGTCCTCCGGGGTGATGTCGAGGGAGTAGGAATAACTCCACTGGCTGCCGCACATGGAGGGCCCCAGCTCAACACCGTGGGTCATCAGACTCGAGATGGTGTCCTCATACCCCAGTTCGCCGTTAACATATATGGCAACGCCGATGTGATCCTGATAGTAGTACAGCCGCCCGTCCCCCACGACGTCATAGCTGAACTGTCCCCGCAGGTACAGGTCGCCCTTCAGGGCGGACAGGTCGGCGCTGTCCGTCAGCGGATACCAGGTCTCCCCGTCCCGGCTGTACTCCCCGCTGAAGGTCTGCTGGATCGGAAGCGCCACAGAGGCCTGATTGTTACCCAGCACCACCAGCAGCAGGCAAATGACCGCCAAAAAGAGCAGAACAATGCTCCAGACCCAGCCATATTTCAGTATCTTCTTCAGCTTGTCCTTCATTCCCGGTTCCCCTCTCTCTCATTTCCGCCCTGATTATACGATGATTCGGCGGCAGATGACAAGGTTTTTCTCACTTTCCCGGCTCACATCTTTCCACCGGCCTGTCACCGGAGGAACAGCGTCTGAATCACCAGGAACACCAGCGGCAGTGTCACAATGGACGCCAGGGTGGCGATGAAAATGCCGCCCACGCCGTAGTCTCCGTCCGACCCGGAGGCCTTGGCCATCATCACCACGGAGGACATGGGCGGCATGGCCGCCAGCAGCGCCATGGTCATGCGGACCTCGTCCGCCACGGGAAACAGGGTCAGGAGCCCGTAAAACAGCACGGGAAACAGGGTCATTTTGATCACCGCGATGCCGTACAGCTCCAGATTCTTCAGATAGGGCCGCACATCCATACAGGCGAACAGCCCGCCCAGGTAAATCATGGCCAGGGGCGTGCTGGTGCTGCCGATCTTGCCCAGGGCGGTGTTCACCACGCCGGGCAGGGGTACGTCCACCAGGATCAGGATCACCGCCAGCGCCACCGCCACGGTGGACGGGTTCACCAGCTTTTTGGGGTCGAACTTCCCCTCCCCCTCCACCGGGGAGGTCAGCTTGACCCCCAGGGTCCAGAGGGCGGTCATGTCCACGATGGTGAACAGGGAGATATACAGCATCCCGTTCTCCGGGAACAGGCTGGTAATGATGGGTATGCCCACAAAGCCCACATTGCCGAACATGCCCAGGGCCCGGTACAGCGGCGCCCGGTTCCCCTTCAGGCGGAAGGCTTTCGCCAGGGCCGCCATGAGCAGAAAGATCAGCAGATACATCAGCAGCGACAGCCCGATGACCGGCAGCGTACCCAGCAGCTCCTGCCGGTCCACTCCGTTGACCGTGTTGGTGAAAATCAGCAGGGGCAGCGCCAGCTTGAGCACCACCCGGGAGATGGGTGTCAGCGCCGCCTCATTGAGCACCTTTGTCCGAACCAGCAGAGCGCCCGCCGCCATGTAGATGACCAGCATGGCGATCTGCTCCATCATAATGCGAAACATCCTATCACTCCTGAATTGACGATTTTTCCCTTTATCGTGCGGCCGGCCCGCCGTTTCCATCAGCACGGCGGAATCGCATATTCTCCGCCCACCCGGTCCGCCGCCCGCAAGCACGCAGGCCCCCGCCTCACCCATGCGGTGGGGCGGGGACCTGTCCTTTCAGTTCTTCAAACTGTGCATGGGCGCGGGGATACGCCCGCCCCGGGCCACAAAGGCCTCGGCGGAGCCGGTGTGGCAGGGCATGACAGGGGCGGAGCCCAGCAGGCCGCCGAACTCCACCGTGTCCCCCACCTTCATGCCGGGGGCGGGGATAACGCGGACGGCGGTGGTCTTTTGATTGATCATGCCGATGGCCGCCTCATCCGCGATGATGGCGGAGATAGTGGCGGCGGAGGTGTCCCCGGGAACGGCGATCATGTCCAGGCCCACAGAGCACACGCAGGTCATGGCCTCCAGCTTCTCCAGGGTCAGCGCCCCGGACCGGGCAGCGGCGATCATGCCCTCGTCCTCCGACACGGGAATGAAGGCGCCGGACAGGCCGCCCACGCTGGAGCTGGCCATGACGCCCCCCTTCTTCACCGCATCGTTCAGGAGGGCCAGGGCAGCGGTGGTGCCGTGGGTGCCGCACACCTCCAGGCCCATCTCCTCCAGAATGCGGGCCACCGAGTCCCCGATGGCGGGTGTGGGGGCCAGGGACAGGTCCACGATGCCGAAAGGCACGCCCAGCCGCTGGCTGGCCTCCCGGGCCACCAGCTGGCCCATGCGGGTCACCCGGAAGGCGGTCTTTTTGATGGTCTCCGCCACCACGTCGAAGGGCTGGCCCTTGACGCTCTGGAGAGCGTGGTGCACCACGCCGGGGCCGGAGACGCCCACGTTGATGACCTTCTCTGCCTCACCCACGCCGTGGAAGGCGCCGGCCATGAAGGGGTTGTCCTCCACGGCGTTGCAGAACACCACCAGCTTGGCGCAGCCGAAGCCGCCCCGGTCTGCGGTGCGCTCCGCCGCGGCCTTGACGGTCTCGCCCATGAGCCGCACTGCGTCCATGTTGATCCCTGCCTTGGTGGAGCCCACATTGACGGAGGAGCACACCATGCCGGTGACTGCCAGGGCCTCCGGGATGGCGGCAATGAGCTTTTTGTCCGCCTCGGTCATGCCCTTCTGCACCAGGGCGGAAAAGCCGCCGATGAAGTTGACGCCGGTGGCCTTGGCCGCCTTGTCCATGGCCCGGGCGAAGGGCACATAGTCATGGGTGCGGGAGGCCCCGGCCACCAGGGCCATGGGGGTGACCGAGATGCGCTTGTTGACGATGGGAATGCCGAACTCGGCCTCGATGTCCTCGCCGGTCTTCACCAGCTTTTCCGCCGAGGTGGTGATCTTGTCGTAGATCTTCCGGCAGGCAGCGGCCGGGTCGGGATCGCAGCAGTCCAGCAGAGAGATGCCCATGGTGATGGTGCGGATGTCCAGGTGCTGCTGGTCGATCATATGGATGGTGCTGAGGATGTCGTTGTTGTTGAGCATAAACATACTCCTTTATGTTGTCACGCCTCGCCTGTTTGCGACACGCGGCTTCCCTCCGACTCGGGCAAGCCGCAAAAGGGCAGTTCCCTTTCCGCTGCTTGCCCTCGCTGCGGTCCATCCGCGCTGCTCACGACGGCTCGGGCGCTCAGATTCGGTGCATGGCATTGAAAATGTCTTCTCTCTGGATGCGGATGTCCAGCCCCCGCTCCTCGCCGGCGGCGGCCAGGTCCTCCTTCAGCCGGGCGAAGGGCACGGTGGCCTGGGCGGTGTCCACCAGCATGATCATGGTGAAGTAGTCCTGCAGAATGGTCTGGCTGATGTCCAGCACATTCACATTCTTCTCGCTGAGCAGGGCGCAGACGGCGGC
>JBJEYO010000026.1:0-3695 GCA_051886935.1 Candidatus Enterenecus sp.
ATCGGCGCGGGCCACATGCCCATCATGCTGGCCACCATCGCCATGGGCGGCCACCTCCGCGTGGGTCTGGAGGACAACGTTTACTATCACAAGGGTGTGCTGGCCCAGTCCAATATGCAGCTGGTGGCCCGCGCCAAGCGCCTGCTGGAGGAGGCCGGCCTGGAGGCCGCCACTCCCGACGAGGCCCGGGAAATTTACGGTTTGACCAGAAAGGTGTTTTAACGATGATTCAGAACAAGAACAGCAGAGATGCGGTGGTGGTGGCCTACGGCCGCTCCGCCATGTGCCGGGCCAACAAGGGCTCTTTCGCCGGTACCCATCCCGTGGAATACGCCGGCCAGACCCTGGCCGGAGTGCTGGGCCGTCTGCCCGGCCTGGACGTGACTGTGATCGACGACGTGATGGTGGGCTGCGCCACCCCCCAGGACGAGTGCTTCTACAATGTGGGCCGCCTCATCGCCCAGGCCGCCGGCCTGCCCGACGAGGTCACCGCCCACACCATCAACCGGTTCTGCTCCTCCGGCCTTCAGGCCATCGCCCACGCCGCCAATGCCATCATGGCGGGTCAGATGGACGTGGTGGTGGCCGGCGGCGTGGAGCGTATGACCGGGATGAACATGAATCCCAATCCCGCCTTTATGGACACCAAGCTGGCGGAGAAGAAGCCTGACACCTATCTGGCCATGGGTCTGACCGCGGAGAATGTGGCCCAGCAGTACGGAATCACCCGTCAGGAGATGGACCAGATGGCGGTGGAGAGCCATGCCAAGGCCGCCGCCGCCCAGGAGGCCGGGAAGTTTGCCGCCGAGATCGTCCCCGTCACCGTGGACACCCCCGACGGCCCCAAGACGGTCACCGTGGACGAGGGCGTCCGCAAGGGCACCACGCTGGAGACCCTGGCCCAGCTGAAGCCCTGCTTCAAGGCGGACGGCTCCGTCACCGCTGCCACCTCCTCCCAGATGACCGACGGCGCCGCCTTTGTGGTGCTCATGGCCCGGGAGACCGCCGAGAAGCTGGGGTACGCCCCCATCGCCAGGTTTGTGCAGTTCTCCGTGGGCGGAGTGCCCGCCGGAGTCATGGGTCTGGGCCCCATCAAGGCCGTGCCCAAGGCCATGGCGCGCATCGGCCTGACGGTGGATGACATGGACATCATCGAGCTGAACGAGGCCTTTGCCTCCCAGGCCCTGGCCTGCATCCGTGACCTGCACCTGCCTGTGGAAAAGGTCAACCCCAACGGCGGAGCCATGGCGCTGGGTCATCCCATGGGCGCCACCGGCGCCTTCCTGACCTGCAAGGCGCTGAACGAGCTGAGCCGCACCGGCGGAAAATATGCCCTGATCACCATGTGCATCGGCGGCGGCATGGGCGCGGCGGGCGTCTTTGAGATGGAGTGACAGACAAAAAATTTTTAAGATCTCTTTGCCTTGAGGCCCAATATGCTCTATACTGAAGCTGTGAAAAGCGGCCTCCGAAGCGGAAGGAGAGAACGCGTAAATCCGCCGCTTCGCCCCGGAGTGGGGAGACAGCCTGCCGGATGAAACTCCGGGCAGGGAGAACAGATCGGAAACGGAGGCCAGCCATGAAAAGCGCGGTGTTTTACGGAAAGCACGATCTCAGAATCGAGGAGCGGGAGATGCCCGCCGTCGGGCCCCAGGATGTTCTGATTCAGGTCAAGGCCTGTGGCGTGTGCGGCACCGACGTACATATTTACGAGGGCGACGAGGGGGCGGCCGCCGTGACGCCTCCCACCATCCTGGGCCACGAGTTCTCCGGCGTGGTGGCGGAGGTGGGCGCCGAGGTCACCGAATGGGCCGTGGGCGACCGGGTGTGCGTGGACCCCAACCGCTACTGCGGCCGCTGCGGCCCCTGCCGGAGCGGGATGGCCCACTATTGCCGGAACATGATCGGCTACGGCACCACGGTGGACGGCGGCTTTGCCGAATACTGCGCGGTGGACCAGCGCCAGGTGTACCGCCTGGGCAGCGGCACCACCTTTGAGCAGGGGGCCATGACGGAGCCGGTGGCCTGCTGTCTCCACGGCATTGACATGTGTGAGATCCGGCCCGGGCACCAGGTGGCGGTCATCGGCGGCGGCATGATCGGCCTGCTGATGGTCCAGCTGGCCAGGCTGGCCGGCGCGGCCAAGGTGGCGCTGCTGGAGCCTGTGGAGCGCAAGCGGGCCATGGGGCGGCGGCTGGGAGCCGATGTGTGCGTGGACCCCATCCATGAGGACCCCAGGGCGGTGCTGGAGGCAAACGGCATGACCTGGATCAACACGGTGATCGAGTGCGTGGGCAGCCCCGCCACCATCCGGCAGGGGATCGAGCTGGCCGGGGACAAGGCGGTGGTCATGATGTTCGGCCTGACCAAGCCCGGAGAGGAGATCGCCGTCAAGCCCTTTGAGATCTTCAAAAAGGAGCTTGTCCTGAAGGCGTCTTACATCAATCCCTATACCCAGCGGCGGGCGCTGGACCTGATCGACTCCGGCCGCCTGGATGTGAGCAGCATGGTCTGCCAGGTCTGCGGGCTGGAGGAGCTGAAGAACATCCTGAGCAGCCCCGAGCTGCGGGCCAAGGGAAAATATATCATCTCCCCCGAAAGATGAGGGGCCGGGCGTACTTCTGAGAGAACTGAGAGGAGTGTTTTTCCATGCTTCAGGTGACGGCTTTGGGTGAGCTGCTGATCGACTTCATCCCGGCCCCGGGCAGCACCGGGGACGAGCCGGTGCTGCGGGCCATGGCGGGCGGCGCGCCCGGCAATTTTGCCGCCGCCGCCCAGGCCTACGGTGCCCACAGCGCCCTGATCGGCAAGGTGGGCCGGGACGCCTTTGGCGACCTTCTGGTCCGCTGCTTCTCCCGCCTGGGGGTGGAGACCCGGGGCCTGGTGCGGGACGGGGAGTGCTTTACCACGCTGGCCTTCGTCACCCTCTCTGAGGACGGGGAGCGCGCCTTCAGCTTTGCCCGCAAGCCCGGCGCGGACACCCAGCTGCGGGCGGAGGAGTGCGATACCGGGCTCATCGACCGGGCCCGGCTGTTCCACTTCGGCACCCTCTCCCTGACCCAGGAGCCCGCCCGCTCAGCCACGGTACAGATGCTGGCCCACGCCCGGGCGGGGGGCAAGATCATCTCCTTTGACCCAAATCTGCGCCTGCTCCTGTGGGACAGCCCGGAGAAGGCGCGGGTGCAGATGCTCTGGGGTCTGGGCCAGGCGGACCTGGTGAAGCTCAGCGGGGAAGAGGTAGAGTTCCTCTTCGGCTGCGGAGAGCGGGAGGGAGCGGCCAAGATCCTTGAGTACGGCGCGGGACTGGTGCTGGTCACCCTGGGCGGCCGGGGCTGTTATTATGCGTCCAGGCGGTTTTGCGGCTATATCCCGGCTCCCGCCGTCCGCCCCATCGACACCACCGGCGCCGGTGACATCTTCTTCGGCGCCGCCGTCAGCCGACTGCTCGCCCTGAACAAGGGGCTGGAGGAGCTGGAGGAAGGGGACGTCCGGGGGGCAGCGGCCTTCGGCTGCGCCGCCGCCAGCCTGTCCACCCAGCGGCACGGCGGCATCGCCAGCATCCCCGCCGAGGCGGAGGTCCTGGCCGCCCTGGCTCGGCAGGAGTCCGTTTGACAACAGAAAAACCACCTCTGAGACCCGTATTGAAGTGACCCCAAAAAGTTAGACAATAATTATCAGCAAAAATTGTTCAAGCA
>JBJEYO010000027.1:0-3569 GCA_051886935.1 Candidatus Enterenecus sp.
AGCGCCTGCTGAAAAACAACTTCGTCCCCCTCTCCCGGGACCAGATCCTGGCCATCTACCGTGCCCTGTACTAAACCCTCACACAAGAAAGGATTGGATTGTTATGCTGCATACTGCCCTGCCTGAAATCATCACCGAGACCCTGCCCGGCCCCAAGGCCCAAGCCCTCATTGACCGCCGTGCCCAGGCGGTCCCCGCCGCCATCCGCTGCGTCTATCCCGTGGCAATCGCCCGGGGCGAGGGCGCCATGATCGAGGACGTGGACGGCAACCGCTTCCTGGACTGGATCGGCGGCGTAGGGGTGCTGAACATTGGCTATTCCCACCCGGAGATCATTGAGGCGGTCAAGGCCCAGAGCGAAAAATACTTCCATGGCATGTTCAACATCGTCACCCACGAGGGCTATGTGGCCCTGGCGGAAAAGCTGGCTCAGGTCGTCCCCGTGCAGGGGGAGAGCAAGAAGGTGTTCTTTGCCAACTCCGGCGCGGAGGCCGACGAGAACGCGGTGAAGATCGCCCGGGCCTACACCAAGCGTCCCAACATCATCACCTTCACCGGGGCCTTCCACGGCCGCACCATGCTCACCATGACCATGACCGCCAAGAAGGCCTACACCACCAACATGGGTCCCCTGTTTAACGGGGTCTTCCGGGCCCAGTTCCCCTACCTGTACCGCCGTCCCGACGGCGTCAGCGAGGCTGACCTGATCCAGAACTGTGTCAGCAGCATCCAGGACCTCTTCGAGGAGGCCTGCCAGCCGGACACCGTGGCGGCCATCATCCTGGAGCCCCTCCAGGGCGAGGGCGGCTTCATCCCCGCACCCATCGAGTTTGTGAAGGCCCTGCGCCAGATCTGCGATGCGCACGGCATCCTCCTCATTGCCGACGAGGTCCAGAGCGGCTTCTGCCGCACAGGCCGGATGTTTGCCTCCGTATACTGGCAGGAGGCTGGGGCCGCTCCCGACATTCTCACCACCGCCAAGTCCATCGCCGCGGGCCTGCCCATCAGCGCCATCGTCGCCCGGTCCGAAATTATGGACGCCATCCCCGCCGGCACCGTGGGCGGCACCTACTGCGGCAACCCGCTGTCCTGCGCCGCCGCCCTGAAGACCATTGAGATCATGGAGCGGGAGGACCTGGCCGCCCGATCCCGCCAGATCGGCGAGAAGGTGATGGAGCGGGCCAGAACCTGGCAGAAGAAGTACCCCGTCCTGGGAGACGTCCGGGGCTTGGGCGCCATGATCGGCCTGGAGTTTGTGAAGGACCCCGAGACCAAGGAGCCCAACGGCCAGCTGGTCTCCGACCTGGTTCAGGAGTGCGCCCGCCACGGCCTGCTCATTGAAAACGCCGGTCGCTGGGGCCAGGTAATCCGCTTCCTGGCGCCCCTGGTCATGACCGACGAGCAGCTGGAGCGGGGCCTGGACATTCTGGAAGCCGCCATTCAGACCTGCACAAAATAACACATCGTTCCTGCCGGACCCGGCACACAGAAAAACTCCCCGCGGTATTCCTTGCGATACCGCGGGGTTTGTGATATAATATCCTGATTTTATACAGCTGAAAACGGTTTGCCCCGGCACAAACATTCGTACAGTGAATGCGGAAAACCCTTAAAAATAAAGGAGAAGTGAACAGTATGAAATTAGGTATCGTGGGTCTGCCCAACGTGGGCAAGAGCACCCTGTTCAATGCCATCACCAACG
The DNA here is from genome assembly GCA_051886935.1 of Candidatus Enterenecus sp. GTDB lineage: Bacteria > Bacillota > Clostridia > Oscillospirales > Oscillospiraceae > Enterenecus. Next base: position 1,703 of record JBJEYO010000027.1, read on the forward strand.
CAGGCGCCGAGTCCGCCAACTATCCCTTCTGCACCATCGACCCCAACGTGGGCATGGTCACTGTCCCCGACCAGCGGCTGGACAAGCTGGCGGAGATCTACAACCCCAAGAAAAAGACCCCTGCGGTCATCGAGTTCGTGGACATCGCTGGTCTGGTGAAGGGGGCCTCCAAGGGGGAGGGCCTGGGCAACAAGTTCCTGGCCAACATCCGGGAGACCGACGCCATCGTCCACGTGGTCCGCTGCTTTGACGACGAGAACATCATCCACGTGGAGGGCAGCTGCGACCCCGCCCGGGACATTGAGATCATCGACATAGAACTGATCATGGCAGACATGGAGATGGTGGAGCGCCGCATTGAGAAGGACACCAAGGCCGGCAAGGGAGATAAGAAGTTCCTCCACTCCGCCGAGGTGTTCAAGGGCCTGCTGGCCTGGCTGGGGGAGGGTAAGTCTGCCCGCAGCTACGCCTGCGACGAGGAGGAAGCAGAAATCCTGGCCACCGCCGACCTGCTGACTCTGAAGCCCATCATTTTCGCCGCCAACATGGACGAGGCCGGCTTCAAAGATTACGAGAACAACGCCTACTATCAGGCAGTGGTGAAGGCCGCTGAGAGCGAAAACGCCCAGGTGGTGCCCATCTGCGCCAACGTGGAGGCAGACATTGCCGCCATGGACCCGGAGGACCGGGCCCTCTTCCTGGAGGACCTGGGGGTGGAGGAGTCCGGCCTGGACCGGCTCATCAAGGCCAGCTACACCCTGCTGGGCCTCATTTCCTACCTGACCTGCGGGGAGGACGAGTGCCGGGCCTGGACCATCACCCGGGGCACCAAGGCCCCCAAGGCCGCCGGCAAGATCCACACCGACTTCGAGCGGGGCTTCATCCGGGCTGAGGTGGTCTCCTTTGCCGACCTGGACGCCTGCGGCGGCTCCATGACTGCCGCCAAGGAGAAGGGCCTGGTCCGGTCCGAGGGCAAGGAATATGTGATGCAGGACGGCGACGTGGTCCTGTTCCGGTTCAATGTCTGAGCGGGAGACGGTTTTCATCACCGGAGCCTCCCGGGGCATCGGGGCGGAGACCGCCCGGCTCTTCGCGGAGCGGGGATACGCCGTGGGCATCAACTACTGCCGCTCCAAGGACCGGGCTGAGGCCCTGGCGGAGGAGCTGCGGGGCCTGGGCGCTCAGGTGGGGCTGTACCCCGGGGACGTGTCCGACCGGGCCCAGGTGGACGGGATGATGCAGGCCTTTCTCAAGGACTTCGGCCGCATCGACGTGCTGGTGTGCAACGCGGGGCTCGCCCGGCAGGAGCTGTTCACCGACATTACCGCCCAAAGCTGGCGGGAGATGCTGGGGGTCAACCTGGACGGAGTCTTTCACTGCTGCCAGGGGGCGCTGCCGGATATGCTCCACCGGAAACAGGGGCGGATCATCACCCTGTCCTCCATGTGGGGCCAGGTGGGAGCCTCCTGTGAGGTGGCCTATTCTGCCGCCAAGGCAGGGGTCATCGGCCTGACCAAGGCCCTGGCCAAGGAGCTGGGCCCCTCGGGAATTACGGTCAACTGCGTGGCCCCCGGGGTGATCGAGACTGAGATGAACGGCCAGCTCTCCCAGGAGATCCGGGACGCTCTGGCGGAGGAGACCCCTCTGGAACGGATCGGAACCCCCCGGGAGGTGGCGGAGGCCATCTGGTTTCTGGCCTCTCCGGCGGGACGGTTTTTCACCGGTCAGGTTCTGGCGCCCAACGGCGGATTTATCATTTAAATAGTTACTTCGACAGGGCGAGAGATCAGATCTCTCGCCCTGTTCTGGTGGGGATTGCCAGCAGGGTCCCCTTGCTGTACGCGGAGAAAACGAGTATACTGTTGAC
>JBJEYO010000028.1:0-3522 GCA_051886935.1 Candidatus Enterenecus sp.
AAGGAGCCGCAGCCGGAGGAGCAGGCCTCGTTGAGCATGATGGAGTCCACCGCGCCGTTGCGGATCTTGAAGCACTTCATGTCCTGGCCGCCGATGTCGATGATGAAGTCCACGTCCGGGTTGAAGTGGGCGGCGGCCTTGTAGTGGGCCACGGTCTCCACCAGGCCCAGGTCGCAGGAGAAGGCGTTCTTGATGAGATCCTCGCCGTAGCCGGTGACGGCGGCGCCTTTAATGGTGACACGGTCGCCGCACAGCCTGTAGATCTCCTTCAGCTGCTCCAGCACGATGGCCACCGGGTTGCCCAGGTTGGAGTGGTAGTAGGTATACAGCAGCCCGCCGTCGGGGGCGATGAGGGCCATCTTGGTGGTGGTGGAGCCGGCGTCGATGCCCAGGTAGGCGTCGCCGGTGTAGGTGCCGATGTCCAGAGAGGGCGGGGTGGAGGCGTTGTGCCGGGCGGCAAAGGCGTCGTAATCCGCCTGGCTCTCAAACAGGGGGGGCATGGTATCCACCGTGGAGGTGGCGCCCCGGCTCTCCTCCAGCAGGCGCAGGGCCTCCTCAAAGGGGCGGGACTCGTAGTCGCCGGAGCACAGGGCAGCGCCCATGGCGGCGAAGCAGTCGCCGTCCTCCGGGAAGACGGCGTGGTCCCCGTCCAGCTGGAGGGTCTCCACGAACCGCTGCCGCAGGCCCATGAGGAAGTGGAGGGGGCCGCCCAGGAACACGATCTTGCCCTTCAGCTCCCGGCCCTGGGTCAGGCCGGCCACGGTCTGGTCCACCACGGCCTGGAAGATGGAGGCGGCCACGTCCTCCTTCCGCCCGCCCTGGTTCAGAATGGGCTGGATGTCGCTCTTGGCGAACACGCCGCAGCGGGAGGCGATGGGGTAGATCTTCTCATGCTTCAGGGACAGCTCATCCAGCTCATTGACAGTCACGTTCATCAGGGTGGCCATCTGGTCGATGAAGGCGCCGGTGCCGCCGGCGCAGGAGCCGTTCATCCGCTCCTCCAAGGCGCCACCGAAGAAGATGATTTTGGCGTCCTCGCCGCCCAGCTCGATGACGGCGTCGGTGTCCGGGATGTATGTATTCACCGCCGCGGCGGTGGCGTACACCTCCTGGACAAAGTCCAGCCCCGCGGCCTTGGCCACGCCCAGTCCGGCGGAGCCGGTGATGACCAGCTTGACGTTCTGCCCGGCCAGCATGTCCGAAATGGAGCGCAGGGTCTCGCAGGCCCGCTCCCGGGTTTTGGAATAGTGCCGCTCGTAGGAGCGGAACAGCAGCTTGTTTTCCTCGTCCAGCACCACCACCTTGACTGTGGTGGAGCCGATGTCGATGCCAACACGCAGATCCATAGTCGCACCTCGTATCTGTAAGATTACACAGTAACCTTTATTATATAAAAAACAGGGGATCAATTCAATAGCCAAACCGTGAACAAACCGCGGAAAAGGTCAAAAAGCGCCCCCCAAATGGGGGGCGCTGTGACAAAACTCAGCGGTTGGGCACGAAGGGCTCCGCACCGCACTTCTCGGGGAAGTATACCTGATACCAGATCAGGAAGGACAGCACGGTGTACAGCTTGCGGTGGGTCTTTTTCTTCCCGGAGTAGTGCTGCTCCAGCAGATCCAGCAGGTAGTCCCGGTCGAAGAACTCGGCCACAAAATCCTGACTCAGCAGGTTCTTGGCCCAGTTGTAGTATTTCTCCTCCCGCAGCCACTGGATGAAGGGCACGGGGAAGCCGACTTTGGGCCGCTTGATCCAGTCATCGGGCAGCAGGGGTTCGGCGGCCACCCGCAGGGGGTACTTGGTGGTGGATTTGCCCCGCATCTTCTGGCTGCTGGGGATGTGGCGGGCCACCTCCCACACCTCCCGGTCCAGATAGGGCACCCGCAGCTCCAGGGAGTGGGCCATGGTCATGCGGTCGGCTTTGCGGAGAATGTCCAGGGGCTGCCACAGGTGCAGGTCCAGATACTGCTTCTTGGTCTCGTCGTCGTAGCCGGGGACGGCGTCGAAGTAGGGGGCGGTGATGTCCTTCCAGGTCAGGTCGCTGCGGTACTCCGGGGTCAGGATGCGCTGGGCCTCGTCGTTGTCGAAGATGAAGGCCTGGCCCACATAGGTGTCCCGGATGTCCTTGGCGGCAGAGGTCAGAAAGCCCTGGCCGTGGAAGGGGGGCAGCTTGGACACGCCCTTGGCCACCGCTTTGCGCAGGCACAACGGCAGTTTGCGGTAGGCCCGGTAGGGCTTGGTGGTGTGGTAGGTGATATAGCCGCCGAACAGCTCGTCGGAGCCCTCGCCGGACAGTACTACCTTCACGTCCTGGGCCGCCAGCTGGGAGAGGAAGTACAGCGGCACGGTGGACAGGTTGGCGTTGGGCTCGTCGGCGTAGTACTGGATGGCGGGCAGCGCGTCAAAGAACTCCTGGGAGGAGATGGTCTTGGACTTGTTCTTCAGACCCAGCTCCTGGCACAGGGCCTGGGCCTCGCCGGTCTCGTCAAAGCCCTCCCGGTCAAAGCCCACGGAGTAGGTCTTGTCTGGCCGGGACAGGGCGGTGATGACGCTGGAGTCGATGCCGCCGGACAGGAAGGCGCCCACTTCCACGTCGCTGATCTCGTGGGCCTTCACCGATTCGGTCACGACCTCCCGGATCTCCCGGGCGTGCTCCTCCAGAGATTTGCTGTCCGGCTCAAAGGAGAAGGAGTTGTAGGAGGTGATCTCGGTGCGGCCGTCCCTGTGGACCAGCTGGTGGCCGGGGAGCAGCCGGAAGGCACCCTTGAAGAAGGACTCGTTGAGGGCGGAGTACTGGAAGGTCAGGTAGAACTTCAGCGCCTCCTTGTTCAGCTCCTTTTTGAACCCAGGGTGGGGGAGGAAGCTCTTCACCTCGGAGCCGAAAAAGAAGGTGTCCCCCATGGCGGCGTAGTAGAAGGGTTTGATGCCGAAGGGGTCCCGGGCGCCGTAGAGGGCCTGCTCCTGCTTGTCCCAGATGACGAAGGCGAACATGCCCCGCAGCTTGCCCGTCACCCCGGCACCCCACTGCATATAGCCGTGAAGCAGCACCTCGGTGTCGGAGTTGGTGAGGAAGGTGTGGCCGGCGGCGGCCAGCTCCTCCCGCAGCTCCATAAAGTTATAGATCTCCCCGTTGTAGGCCAGCACATAGCGCCCGTCGGGGCTGGTCATGGGCTGGTGGCCGTTGGCCAGGTCGATGATGGACAGGCGGCGGTGGGCAATGCCGCAGTGCTCGTCGGCGAAGTAGCCCTCCTCATCGGGGCCCCGGTGGCGGATGGTGTCGCCCATGGCGTGCAGGGCGTTCAGATCGGGGGCGGAGCGGGAGACGAAGCCAGTAAAACCGCACATAGATGAATTCCTCCGGTGCATAGAATATCAATTTACAGAATAAGACTTCGGGGCGAAAATGTCAACGGGAGATTGGTATGGAAAAGGAGCGGGGAATGTGGTATCATGGGGCAAAACACGGAGGAGTGAGGAGCGCCATGAAATTCGTATCCTGGAATGTGAACGGTCTGCGGGCCT
>JBJEYO010000029.1:0-3517 GCA_051886935.1 Candidatus Enterenecus sp.
TCAGCAGCACCCGGCGGGCGGCCATGATGCAGCCGATGCCCATGGTCAGGGCCTGACGGGGCACATCGTCGGCGCTCCGGAAGAACCGGGCGTTGGCATCAATGGTGCTCTGGGTCAGATCCACCACATGGGTCTCCTTGACAAAATAGTCGCAGGGCTCGTTGAAGCCGATGTGGCCGTTGCAGCCCAGACCCAGCAGCTGCAGATCGGTGTACCCCAGGTCACGGACCAGCGCGTCATAGCGGGCGCACTCGGCTTTGGCGTCAACGGCCAGGCCGTTGGGGACATGTGTATTCTCAGGCCTGACGTCGATGTGGTCGAAGAAGTTGGTCTGCATGAAATAGCGGTAGCTCTGGTCGTGGGTGGGGGCCAGACCCTTGTACTCGTCCAGATTCACGGTTCTGACTTCCTTGAAGCTGAAGTCGCCCCGCTGGTTCCAGACGGTCAGCTGCCTGTATGTGCCCACCGGGGTGGAGCCGGTGGCCAGACCAAGAACACAATCCGGCTTACGAATGACCTCGGCGGAGATGAGGTTGGCGGCACGGCGGCTCATCCCGTCGTAATCCGCCTCGCGATAGATCCTGATCATGGTATCTCTCCTAACACTTGATTTCAGACCGGACGGCGTCGCCCGCAGGCCCGGTCCGCAGCGGTGACGATCCCTTGAGGTCTGTCCCTCCATGGGGGACAGATACATCATACACACTTTGTCCGGAAACGGCAACCTCTTTTTCCCTCCGCAGTAAAATATTCTCGTTTGCCCTTTTCCGCTTCGCTTTTCTATGCTAAAATAGCTTCGGCTGCTTCGAAGCGGCACTGAATTTTCCGGGAAAGAGGGCGGTTATATGCGCGTTGAGCTGGCCCACGGCGGATTGAGCGCCGCGGTGGAGACCCACGGCGGAGAGCTGGTCTCCCTGAGGGACAGCCGTGGGGTCGAGTACATCTGGGGCGGTGATCCGGCCTTCTGGCCGGGGCGCAACCCGCTGCTGTTCCCCATTGTGGGCGGTCTGCGGGGCGGTACCATTCGCTTTGACGGCAGGCCCTGCACCATGCCCCGCCACGGCTTTGCCCGGGACAACGAATTCAAGTTGGTGGAGCAGGGACAGACCTGCGCGGTGCTGGAGCTGCGGGAGAACGAACATACGCTGAGGCAGTACCCCTATCCCTTCTCCCTGCGGGTGACACACTGCCTGGCAGAGAACGGTTTCTCCACCTCCTTCCGGGTGGAGAATACCGGGGACAAGTCTATGCCTTTCTGCATCGGCGCCCACACCGCCTTCCGCTGCCCGCTCCGGGAGGGGGAGCGGTTTGAGGACTACGAGGTGGTGTTCGACCGGCCGGAGGACATTGACCTGATCCTGCTGACCCCGGAGGGCCTGCTGAGCCATGACCGGCGGGAGCCCTTTCTGTCGGGGCAGGGCGGGTACGCCCTGGACCGGGCGGATTTTGCCCGGCTGGACACCATCATCCTGGAGGGCCTACGCTCCACCGGGGTGAGCCTGCGCCACCGGGAGACCGGCCGCGGCGTCCGTATGGAGTTTGCCGGATTCCCCATGATGGCCCTCTGGACCAAGGCCGACCCGCCGGCCCCCTTCCTGTGCCTGGAGCCCTGGCACGGCTGCGGGGCGGTGGACAACGAGAGCGGCGAGTTTGCGGATAAGCCCCACTGTGTGACCCTGGCCCCGGGTGAGCGCTGGGAGCTTGGTTACAGTGTATCTCTTTTGTGAGGAGGAACAGATATGAATACAGAGAAGATCAACCAAATTTTCGCGGACACCGCCTATGTCCGCATGGGCGGTACCGAGGAGGAGCTGCGCTGCGCCAACTATCTCATCGCCCAGTGCGCCCAGATGGGCCTGGAGGCCCGCCTGGAGGAGTTCGAGGTGGACATGGCCCGCATCAAGCGGGCGGTGCTGCTGGCCGACGGGGAGGAGATCCCCTGCAAGGGCTACTTCAACGCCGGCAGCGGCGAGGTGGAGGCCCCGCTTTACTACCTGACGGGGGAGGACGCGGGCTCCCTGGCCGGCTGCCGGGGCAAGGTCGTCATGATCGACGGGTACATGGGCTACTGGCGCTACCAGGACATTCTGGAGAACGGCGCCGTGGGCTTCATCACCTATGACGGCAACGCCAACTACGCCGATGAGGACATCGACCAACGGGAGCTGCGCTCCTACGTCAGCAAGGGCAATAAACTTCCCGGCGTGAACATCAACGCCAAGCAGGCCATCCGGATGATCCGGGACGGGGTGCGCACGGTGAAGATCACCCTGGAGCAAGAGGAGTACACCGGCAAGTCCCGCAACGTGGTGCTGGACCTGCCCGGACAGGTGGAGGACACCATTGTCCTCACCGCCCACTACGACTCCACCTCTCTGTCCCAGGGCGCCTATGACAATATGTCGGGCAGCGTGGGGCTGCTGGGCGTGGCGGAGAAGTTTGCCGGGGAGCCCCACCGGTACGGCCTGCGGTTCGTGTGGTGCGGCTCCGAGGAGCGGGGCCTGCTGGGCTCCAAAGCCTATGTGGCCGCCCATGAGGAGGAGCTGGGCAAATTCGCCCTCAATGTGAACCTGGACATGATCGGCAGCATCATGGGCAAATTCATCGCCTGCTGCACTACCGAGGAGAAGCTGGTCCACTATCTGGAGTATCTGGGCAGCGTGGAGGGCTTCGGCATCCAGGCCCGCCAGGATGTGTACTCCAGCGACTCCACTCCCTTTGCTGACAAGGGGGTGCCCGCCCTGTCCTTTGCCCGCATCGCCCCCAACAACACCGCCACCATCCACAACAGCTACGATACCGCGGCGGTGATGAGCGCGGAGCAGATGGTGAAGGACATCGACTTCATCAGCCGGTTCGTGGGTATCATGGCCAACGCCGCCCATTGTCCGGTGAGCCGGGAGATTCCCGAGAAGGTGAAGGAGAAGCTGGACATCTATCTGTGCCGCAAGCGCGACAAGAAATAAAAGTTCCGGCCGGGAGGGCGAGACCGCTCTTCCGGCCCGGTTTTTTGCCGTTTTTTCAACTATCCCCCTATTTTCTTTTCCGGCGAACTGTGGTATGATGCCGTTGTGTGCGCCGCAGCGGGGGAGACGGGGAAGCGGCGCGCCCTGTTCCAACCAACCTTTGCGTGATTTATTAGAGGAAATGAAAAAGGGAAAGAGTGAAAAGAGAGAACAGAGGCGGAAGCAGTGGGCGCTGATCTGGCGCTTTCTGAAGGGCAGCCGCCTCATGTTTGTGATCAGTATTCTGGCCGCCGCCGTGACGGCGCTGGCCGATATGATCAGCCCCCAGATCATCCGGGCCGCAGTGGACAACGCCATCGGCGGCAAGGAGCCGGAGTTTTCCGCCTGGGTCATGCGCCTGGTGGACGCCGCCGGTGGATTCGCGTACCTGGGCAAGCACCTGTGGATCATGGCGGCGGCCGTCATGGTGGTGGCGCTGGTGAAGGTGGTGGCCCAGTATGTGTTCCGGGTCAGCAACACCAAGGCCACCGAGACCCTGGTCAAGACCATGC
>JBJEYO010000030.1:0-18273 GCA_051886935.1 Candidatus Enterenecus sp.
TCCGATACATACTGAGCCATGGTGATACTATGGAATCTCTATGGTCAAACACGGCGGCGCTGCCCGCCTTTCCGCCCCTCCGCCGTGACCTCAGCACCGATGTGCTCATCATCGGCGGGGGCATGGCGGGGCTTTTGTGCGCCTTTATGCTGACCCGGACGGGGGCGGACTGCGTTCTGGTGGAGGCCCGGCGGCTGTGCGGCGGCGTCACCGCCAACACCACCGCCAAGCTGACGAGCCAGCACGGGCTCATCTATGACAAGCTGATCCGCCGCTTCGGCGTGGAAAAAGCGAAACTGTACCTGGAGGCCAATCAGGCCGCCCTGGAGGAGTACCGCCGGCTGTGCCGGGACATCCCCTGCCACTTCGAGGAGAAGGACGCCTATGTCTACTCCCTGGACCGGCGGGACAAGCTGGAGCGGGAGCTGGCCTCCCTGAAAACCCTGGGCGCCCCCGGGGAGCTTGTCTCCCGCCTGCCCCTCCCATTTCCCGTGGCCGGGGCCATCCGGTTCCCTGACCAGGCTCAGTTCGACCCTCTGCGGTTTGCGGCGGGCATCGCCAAAGGACTGCCCATCTACGAGCACACCGCCGTCCGGGAGCTGGCGGGCACTGACGCCCGCACCGACTGCGGCACGATCCACGCCCGCAGCGTCATCGTGGCCACCCACTTCCCTTTCCTCAATAAGCATGGCTCCTACTTTCTGAAGCTCTACCAGCACCGCTCCTATGTGCTGGCCCTGGAGGGCGGCCCCCAGGTGGACGGCATGTATGTGGACGAGGCGGAAAAAGGCATGTCCTTCCGCAATTATCAGGACCTGCTGCTGGTGGGCGGCGGGGACCACCGCACCGGGAAAAAGGGGGGCGGCTGGGCAGAGCTGGAGGACTTTGTCCGGAGGCACTTCCCCAAGGCGCAAATCAAATACCGCTGGGCCACCCAGGACTGCATGAGTCTGGACGGAGTGCCCTATATCGGGCCCTACTCCGCCAATACCCAAGGGCTCTATGTGGCCTCCGGGTTCAACAAGTGGGGCATGACCTCCTCCATGGCGGCGGCCATGCTCCTGACCGACCTGGTGCTGGACCGGGAAAATCCCTGGTCGGCGGTGTTCTCCCCCTCCCGCAGCATTCTGCGCCCCCAGCTGGCCCTCAACGGCGCCGAGGCGGTGGTCAACCTGCTGACCCCCACCACTCCCCGCTGCCCCCACATGGGCTGCGCCCTGAAGTGGAACGCCCAGGAGCACACCTGGGACTGCCCCTGCCACGGCTCCCGGTTCACCGGGGACGGCAAGCTCATCGACAACCCCGCCACCGGCGATCTGAAATAACAGCTGTATTTTTTCAAAATCCCTCTTGACTCTGACGCTGCGTCATAGCGTAAGATACGCTCAGACGGGAGGAATGAAGATGCGAACAGTCAAGGAAGTCAGCCGGCTCACCGGTGTGAGTGTGCGCACGCTCCACCACTACGACGCTATCGGCCTGCTCCGGCCCACCCGGGTGACCCCAGCGGGCTACCGGCTCTATGATGACGCGGCCCTTTTGCGGCTGCACACCATTCTCCTCTTTCGGGAGCTGGAATTCTCCCTGAAGGAGATCCGCGAGATTCTGGACTCCCCCGGCTTCGACCAGCAAAAAGCGCTGGAGCAGCAGATTCATCTGCTGGAGCTGAAGCGGGAGCATCTGGGCGATCTCATCTCCTACGCCCGTCAAATCCAACACACAGGAGTGATGAATATGGACTTTTCCGCCTTTGACAACTCCCGGGCGGACCAGTATGCCGCCCAGGCCAAAGCGCTCTGGGGCAAGACCGACGCCTACCGGGAGTTTGAGGAAAAAACCGCGGAGCAGACCTCTGAACAGCTCCGTGACACCGGGGACGCCCTCATGGCGATCTTCGCGGAGTTCGGCGCGGTGCGCCGTCTGCCGCCGGAGAGCCCGGAGGTGCAGGCGCTGGTGGCCAGGCTCCAGGCGTTTATCTCAGAGCATTATTACACCTGTACGCCTCAGATCCTGCAGGGGCTGGGACAGATGTACATGGCCGGCGGCAGCATGACCGACAACATTGACGCCGCCGGCGGCGAAGGCACCGCAAAGCTTGCCGGCGAGGCCATCGAAATTTATTGTCGGACATAAGGAACCGGCCCGCAGCGAATGCCGCGGGCCGGTCTTTTATGTCCGGGTCAGGTTTTCCACCTCATTTCATTCCGGCGGTACCGGTGAATCCATCCCAGGGCATTGGGGTTTTCATCCCGGGGCCGTTGTGGTATACTGTCTGTGTCCGCTTTCACAGGAAATCAGCGGAGCGCCATTTTTATGTTCAGAGGTGCGTCTCATGTTCCGTCTGCCGCCCCAAGTGAATACAGCCCTGGCCCTGCTGGAACAAAACGGCCACGAGGCCTATGTGGTGGGCGGGGCCGTGCGGGACCTGCTGCGGGGCGCGGAGGTCCACGACTGGGACATCGCCGCGTCCGCCCTGCCCGAGCAGACCATGGCGGTTTTTTCCGGCTTTCCCGTCATCGGGACCGGGCTGAAGCACGGCACCGTCACCGTTCTGCTGGACGGTATGCCCCTGGAGATCACCACCTACCGGGTGGACGGCCCCTACTCCGACGGGCGGCGGCCGGACTCGGTGAGCTTCACCCCCAGTCTGACGGAGGACCTGGCCCGGCGGGACTTCACCCTCAACGCCATGGCCTACCACCCCCGGCGGGGCCTTGCGGACCCCTTCGGCGGCGCGGCTGACCTGGCGGTCGGGCGCATCCGCTGCGTGGGCGACCCGGACCGGCGGTTCAAAGAGGACGCGCTTCGTATCCTGCGGGCCCTGCGCTTCGCCGCCGTGTTCGGCATGGAGATCGAGGAAAATTCCGCCGGGGCCATCCACCGGAACCGGGCCCTGCTGGGCCGTGTGGCCGCCGAGCGAATTTACGCCGAGCTGACCCGGCTGCTCTGCGGCTCCAACGCGGGGGCAGTGCTGCGGGAGTACCCCGATGTGCTCGCCGTCCCCATGCCGGAGGTCGGCCCCTTGGTGGGCTTTGACCAGCGCAATCCCCACCACTGCTATGACGTCTGGGGCCACACCGCCGCGGTAGTACAGGCCGCCCCGCCGGAGCCCGCCCTCCGCTGGGCCGCCCTGTTCCACGACCTGGGCAAGCCCTCCTCTTTCACCCTGGACGCCGACGGCGTGGGCCACTTCTACGGCCACGCCGCCAAGAGCCGGGAACTGGCCGGGGACATCATGACACGCCTGCGGTTCGACAGCGCCACCCGGGAGCAGGTGCTGTTTTTGGTGGAGCACCACGATGACCATCTTCAGCCCACGGAAGCCGCGGTGAAGCGGGCCATCCAGCGGTTCGGCGTCCACGACCTGACGCAGCTCATCGCCCTGTTCCGGGCCGACGCCCTGGGCCACAGCCCGGACTCCGCCCGGAATCGCCTGGCGGTGTGTGACGCTTTGGATGAGCTGACCGGCCGCCTGGCCGGGGAGGGAGACCGCTTCACGGTGAAGGACCTGGCGGTGCGGGGCGGCGACCTGCTGGCCCTGGGCTACGAGGGCCCCGCCCTGGGGGCGGCCCTGGACGCCCTGGTGGATGCGGTGGTCTTTGATGGAGTGGAAAACAAAAAGGAAGTCCTGCTGGACTTCCTGGCAAAGCGATAAGCAGAGCGGGCGGCCGTCTGGCCGCCCGCTCGTCGTTTTATTCCGTATCAGCCCTGAATGGTGGCTTCGCTCTCGCAGTAGACGCAGCGGTACAGCTTCCGGGCCGGGTCCACCAGCTTGAACTCGTGGGGCAGCTCCTGCTCCACGGAAGTGATGCAGCGGGGGTTCTTGCACTTGATGATCCCGGTGATGCGCTCCGGCAGGGTCAGATGCTCCCGCTTGGCCAGGACGCCGTCCTGGATGATGTTCACGGTGATGCCCGGGTCGATGAAGCCCAGCACATCAAAGTCCAGATCCATGACCTGGCCGATCTTGATGATGTCCTTCTTGCCCATCTTCACGCTGTCCGCGTTCTTGATCATGGCCACGGTGCAGTCCAGCTCGCCCAGGCGCAGGATGTTATAGATGTACATGCAGCGGCCCGCAGTGATGTGGTCCAGCACGATGCCGTCCTTGATCTCGCCGATAATCATACTTCCACCTCCAACAATTTCAGAATGAGCGCCATGCGCATATACTTGCCGTTGCGGACCTGGTCAAAATAGCAGGCCCGGGGGTCGTCGTCCACCGCCACCGAGATCTCGTTGACACGGGGCAGGGGGTGGAGGATGGTCAGGTCCTCCTTGGCGTTCTTCAGCTTGTCCGGGGTCAGGATGTAGGTGTCCTTCAGGCGGACATAGTCGGCTTCGTTGAAGAACCGCTCACGCTGGACGCGGGTCATGTACAGCACGTCCAGGCCGGGCATGGCCATCTCCAGATCGGTGACCTCCTCATAGGGGATTCCGTTGGGCTCCAGCACGTCGGTGATGATGTAACGCGGGATGCGCAGCTCCTCCGGGGAGATGAACACGAAGCGCACGCCGGGGTAGCGGGACATGGCGGACACCAGGGAGTGGACGGTGCGGCCGAACTTCAGGTCGCCGCACAGGCCGATGGTCAGGTTGTTGAACCGGCCCTTCTCACGCCAGATGGTCAGCACGTCGGCCAGGGTCTGGGTGGGGTGGTTGTGGCCGCCGTCGCCGGCGTTGATGACGGGGACGCCCGCCCGGCGGGAGGCCACCAGGGGCGCGCCCTCCTTGGGATGGCGCATGGCGATGATGTCGGCGTAGCAGCCCACGGTGCGGGCGGTGTCCGCCACGCTCTCGCCCTTGGCGGCGGAGCTGCTCTGGGCCTCGGAGAAGCCGATGACGTTGCCGCCCAGCTCGTACATGGCCGCCTCAAAGCTCAGGCGGGTACGGGTGGAGGGCTCGAAGAACAGGGTGGCCAGCTTTTTGCCCCGGCAGGCCTGGGCGTACTTGGCCGGGTTGGCGATGATGTCCATGGCGCAGTCTACAAGCTCCTGCAGTTCGTCCACGGACAGCTCCATGATGTCGATCAGATGTCTCATTTGTTACCTCCTGTGATCCAAGTTTCGTCTGACGGATTTTCCCGAAACGCCAGCAGGCGGCTCACATCCTCGGGGCGGATGTAACCCTCCTGGGCGGCAATGGGCGCAATGGTGTCAAAATCGGTGAGGCTGGTGTTCTCCACATGGGCGGCGGCCAGGCGCTCCAGGCCCTTCTTCATGCCGTAGGTGAAAATGCTCACCACGCCCAGCACGTCGGCTCCCGCCTCCCGCAGGATGTCCACCACCTCGATGACGCTGCCGCCGGTGGAGATCAGGTCCTCCACCACCACGACCTTCTGGCCGGGCTCCAGCCGGCCCTCGATCTGGTTCTTGCGGCCGTGGTCCTTGGCGCCGGAGCGCACATAGCCCATGGGCAGGCCCAGCAGGTGGGCGGTGATGGCGGCGTGGGCGATGCCGGCGGTGGAGGTGCCCATCAGCACCTCCGCCTGGGGGTATTTCTCACGAATGAGGGCGGCCAGGCCGTTCTCCACATGGCCCCGCACCGTCACATCGGACAGGGTCAGCCGGTTGTCGCAGTACACCGGGCTCTTGATGCCGCTGGCCCAGGTGAAGGGCTCCTGGGGGCGGAAGAATACCGCCTTGATGGAGAGCAGGTCCTTGGCGATCTGTTGTTTCAGCTCCATTCTTGATCTCCTTTCAATTTTGATCCGCAAATTCATTCACGCAGCGCCGCCAGGCCGCCACCGGGTCGGCCGCCTGGGTGATGGGCCGGCCCACCACGATGTAGTCGCTGCCCAGCTCTCTGGCCCGCTTGGGGGTGGTGACCCGCACCTGGTCCCCCACGTCGCCGTCGGCAAAGCGCACGCCGGGGGTGACGGTGAGGAAGCTCCCGCCGCACACATCATGGACCTTGCCGGCCTCCAGGGGGGAGCAGACCACGCCGTCCAGCCCCGCCCGGGCGGCGCACTGGGCGTAGTGCATGACCACCTGGTCCAGGGGCTTCTCGATGAGCAGGTCGGCCTCCATCCGCTCCTGGCTGGTGGAGGTGAGCTGGGTCACGGCGATGAGCAGGGGCCGGGTACCGTCAGGCCTGGTCAGGCCCTCCAGCGCCGCCTCCATCATGGTCACGGTGCCCGCGGCATGGAGGTTGACCATGTCCACGTCCAGGCCGGACAGCACCGCCATGGCCTTCTTCACGGTGTTGGGGATGTCGTGGAGCTTCAGATCCAGGAAGATCTTGTGCCCCCGGGCCTTGATCTCACGGACGATGGCGGGGCCCTCGGCGTAGTACAGCTCCATGCCGATCTTCACAAAGGGCTTCTCCCCGGTGAAGCGGTCCAGAAAGGCCAGCGTCTTTCCCCTGCTGTCAAAATCCAGCGCGATGATCACATCTTTTCCCATCAGTGCGCTCCTCCTATGATCTCATTCAAATTTTTGATTCCGTATTTCTCCATCACCCCAGGCAGGGCGCTGACGATGTCCCGGCAGGCGAAGGGGTCAACCAGGTTGGCCGCGCCCACCTCCACCGCGGAGGCGCCGGCCAGCATCAGCTCGATCACGTCCTCCGCCGAGCTGACGCCCCCCATGCCCACGATGGGGATCTTCACCGCCTCGTACACCTGCCACACCATCCGCACCGCCAGGGGGAACACGGCGGGGCCGGACATGCCGCCGGTGCCGTTGGCCAGCAGGGGCTTTTTCTTCCTCAGGTCCAGGCGCATGCCCAGCACCGTGTTGATGAGGCTGACGCCGTCCGCCCCCGCGTCCTCACAGGCTCTGGCCATGTCGGCGATGGAGGTCACATTGGGGGTCAGCTTGACGATGACCGGCTTTTTGGTGACCTTCTTCACCGCCGCCGTCACCTCCGCCGCCGCCCTGGGGTCGGTGCCGAAGCTCATGCCGCCGCCGTGGACGTTGGGGCAGGAAATGTTCACCTCCAGCCAGCCCACCTGGTCGCAGGCGTCCAGCTTTTCACATACCTCCACATACTCCTCCACGGAAAAGCCGCTGACGTTGGCCATCACCGGCTTGTGAAAGCACTGGGCCAGCCGGGGCAGCTCGGTCCCGATGACCGCGTCCACCCCCGGGTTCTGAAGGCCCACGGCGTTGAGCATGCCGCCCTCGAACTCCGCGATCCGGGGGGTGGGGTTGCCGAACCGGGGCTGGGCGGTGGTGCCCTTGAAGGAGAAAGTGCCCAGGCAGTTGATGTCGTACAGCTCGGCGAACTCATAGCCGTAGCCGAAGGTACCGCTGGCGGGGATGACCGGGTTGTCCAGCTCAATGCCGCAGAGGTTCACTTTGGTATTCACCATACGATCTCCTCCTTTGTCAGCACCGGGCCGTCCTTGCAGATGCGCTTGTTGCCGTATTTGGTCTTGCAGGAGCAGCCCATGCAGGCGCCGAAGCCGCAGCCCATGCGCTCCTCAAAGCTGAACTGGCCGGAGGTGACGCTGGCGGCGTACACCGCCTTCAGCATGGGCTCGGGGCCGCAGGCGCACACATGGGTGTACTCCCCCGCCCGCTCCATGCCGTCGGTGACGAAGCCCTTCACGCCGTAAGAGCCGTCCACCGTGGTGACGATGACGGGGATGCCCAGGGCGGCGAACTCCCGCTCGTAGAAGATCTCGCTCTCTTTATTGAAGCCCAGAATGGCGGTGGGGCGCTTCCCCTCCGCCAGCAGCCGCCGGGCCAGCAGGTACATGGGGGGCACGCCGGCGCCGCCGCCGATGAGCAGGGGCTTGTCTCCGCACAGGGACAGGTCGTAGCCGTTGCCCAATCCGGTGAGCAGGTCCAGCTTTCCGCCGGGGGCCATGGCCGCCATGGCCGCGGTGCCCTTGCCCACCACCTTGTAAATGAGGGTCAGCTTATCCCCCTCCACGTCGCACACCGAGATGGGCCGGCGGAGGAAAAAGCCGTCCAGCCTGATATTCACAAACTGCCCCGGGGCGGTGATGGGGGCGGTGTCCCCCCGCAGCACCAGCTCAAAGACGTTTTCCGTCAGGTTCCGGTTGGCGACGATCTCAAACACGCTCTGCTTCACACTTCCGCCTCCTCCAGGTCTTCGCTCCATGCCACGCTGCCGCCGCAAAGGGTCAGCAGGCACCGGCCGGACACGGTCCACCCCTTGAAGGGGGTGCTGCGGCCCATGGACTGGAACTCCGCCGGGTCGATGACATACTCCCGGTCCAGGTCCCACAGGGAGCAGTCCGCCGGCGCGCCCGGCTCCACCGCGCCGCCTCCCAGGGCGAACCTCCGCCGGGGCGTTTCGCACAGCAGCTCCACCAGCCGGGCCAGAGTCAGGATACCCGGCTTCACCAGGTAGGTATACAGCAGGGGGAAGGCGGTCTCCAGGCCCACCACCCCCATCAGGCTGTCCTTCAGCCCCCGGCTTTTCTCCTCGGCGGTATGAGGAGCGTGGTCGGTGGCAATCATATCTATGGTGCCGTCCAGCAGCCCTTCAATCAGGGCCTCCCGGTCGACCCGGGCGCGGACGGGCGGGTTCATCTTGAACCGGCCCTCCTCCTGGAGCATGGAGTCGTCCAGCAGCAGGTAGTGGGGGGCGGTCTCACAGGTCACATCCAGTCCCTCCGCCTTGGCCTGCCGGATGAGGGCCACGCTCTCCTTGGTGGAGATGTGGCACACGTGGTAGCCGCAGCCGGTCTCCCGCACCAGGTCCAGGTCCCGCTGGATCTGGCCCCACTCGGACTGGGAGCAGATGCCCCTGTGGCCGTGGGTGCGGGCATACTCCCCGTCGTGGATGTAGCCGCCCCGGAGCAGGCTGTTGTCCTCGCAGTGGGCCACGATGAGCTTGCCCAGGCTCTTTGCCTTTCTCATGGCCGCGCGCATCATCTCGTCGCTCTGCACGCCCCGGCCGTCGTCGGAGAAGCCCGCCACATAGGGGGCCAGGGCCTCCATGTCGGACAGCTCCTCTCCCCGCTCGCCCCTGGTGATGGTGCCGTAGGGGATAACACGCACGGCGGCGTCCCGGCGGATCAGCTCCAGCTGGGGGGCCAGGGTGTCCGTGCTGTCCGGCGCCGGGTTCAGGTTGGGCATGGCGCACACCGCCGTGTAGCCTCCCCGGGCCGCCGCCCGGGTGCCGGTGCAGATGGTCTCCTTATAAAAAAATCCCGGTTCCCGCAAATGCACATGCACATCTGCGAAACCAGGCAATAAAACAACGGAAGAACGATTCAGCCGGAGATGGGGATTGGAAACGGCACCGGCGGGAACAAAGATCCCACGGTCAACACCGATGGCATCGGCACGAAGCCCGCCCTGTCGGAATACCTTCCCGCTGAAAACCATGGGCTCCATTGTGATTCTCCTTCCCGGACGGGGGTGGTCCCCCGCATTGATTTTTCACAGAATAGCACACCGGCACCGGCAAATCAAGCCCCCTTTTTCCAGAATTTCATTTTTGGCGGAAAAGACAATAGAAAATGGAAAATAATTTGAAAAGTGGTCGAATTCCTGTGTTGACTGCGGGGCATGGCTTTGATACAATGGTTTTATCTTTCATAAACCATACGGCTACTGGCGGAAGTGGGGGCACCACATGGGAACTGTATGGCTGAGTGCCGACCGCCTGGGCAGCCTGATTCAGACATGAAATCAGTCTGTCTTTTTTTGTTTTATTTCAGGAAAATGAGGAGGTTTCTCATGAAGAAAGTGGGTATTGTCATGGGCAGCACCAGCGACCTGCCCGTGGTGGAGAAGGCCATCGCGGTCCTGCAGGAGTATGGCGTCCCCATGGAAGTGCGTGTATTGTCCGCTCATCGGTGTCCTGACGAGGCCAGGCAGTTTGCCGCGTCAGCACGGGAGAGCGGATTTTCTGTTCTCATCGCCGCCGCCGGCATGGCGGCCCACCTGGCGGGCGCCCTGGCGGCCAACACCACCCTGCCCGTCATCGGAATCCCCTGCAAGTCCTCCAATCTGGACGGCATGGATGCCCTGCTGTCCACGGTGATGATGCCCTCCGGCATCCCCGTGGCCACCGTGGCCATCGACGGCGCCAAGAACGCCGCCCTGCTGGCCATCCAGATCATGGCCGTCACCGACGAGGGTCTGGCCCGGAAGCTGGACGAGGCCCGCCGTGAGGGCACCGAATCCGTGCTCCGCGCCGACGCGGAGCTGCGGGCCAAATACCACTAACCACACACAAGGAGAGAGCATCATGGGCGGATTTTTCGGCGCCATCAGCAAGCAAGACTGCGTCCTCGACCTGTTTTTCGGCGTGGACTACCACTCCCATCTGGGCACACGCCGGGGCGGCATGGTGGTCTATGACCAGGCCGACGGCTTCCAGCGGCAGATCCACAACATTGAGAACACCCCCTTCCGTACCAAGTTCGAGAAGGACCTGCCCGACTTCCACGGCACCAGCGGCATCGGCTGCATCAGTGACACCGATCCTCAGCCCCTGCTGGTGCGCTCCCACCTGGGCCTGTACGCCATCACCACCGTGGGCATCATCAACAACGCCGACGAGCTGGTGGCCAAACACTTTGACCGCCAGGGGCACCAGTTCATGGCCATGAGCTCCGGCAAGATCAACTCCTCCGAGCTGACGGCCGCCCTCATCAACCAGCAGGCCGACCTGGTCTCCGGCATCCGGTACGCCCAGGAGCAGATCGACGGCTCCGCCACCATCCTGATTCTCACCCCCGACAGCATCATCGCCGCCCGGGACAAGCTGGGCCGCCTGCCGGTGCTCATCGGCCAGAAGGAGGAGGGCTGCTGCGCCTCCTTTGAGTCCTTCGCCTACCACAAGCTGGGCTACCACGACGCCTACGAGCTGGGCCCCGGCGAGATCGTCCGGCTCACCGCCGACGGGTACGAAGTCCTCTCCCCCGCCGGGGACCGGATGAAGATCTGCGCCTTCCTGTGGACCTATTACGGCTACCCCAACTCCAACTACGAGGGGGTCAACGTGGAGGTCATGCGCTATAAAAACGGCGAGGTCATGGCCCGGGAGGAGGCCGCCCGGGGCACCCTGCCCGATGTGGACTATGTGGCCGGCGTGCCCGACTCCGGCGTGCCCCACGCCATCGGCTACGCCCAGCGCAGCGGCGTCCCCTTCGCCCGCCCCTTCGTCAAGTACACCCCCACCTGGCCCCGCTCCTTCATGCCCGCCAACCAGGAGGTGCGCAACCAGGTGGCCAAGATGAAGCAGATCCCCGTGCCCGAGCTCATCAAGGACAAAAAGCTGCTCTTTGTGGACGACTCCATCGTCCGGGGCACTCAGCTGCGGGAGACGGTGGAATTCCTCTACGAGTCCGGGGCCAAGGAAGTGCATATGCGCTCCGCCTGTCCCCCCATCATGTACGGCTGCAAGTACCTGAACTTCTCCCGCAGCAACTCCGATATGGAGCTGCTGGCCCGCCGCATCGTCCAGGAGCTGGAGGGCGACGAGGGCCAGAAGCACCTGGAGGAGTACGCGGACAGCTCCACCCAGCGGGGCAAGTGCCTGCTCAGCGCCATCTGCGAAAAGTTGGGCTTCGACTCCCTGGGCTACCAGTCCCTGGACGGCCTGCTGGAGGCCATCGGCATCGACCGGGACAAGGTGTGCACCTACTGCTGGAGCGGCAAGGAATAACACCGGAGCGGCCAGGATAAACCGTCGAGACACCTTTCATAACAATTGTATTGTGAGGTTTTTGATATGAAGAACTCCCATTCCGAGTCCTACGCCGCCGCCGGCGTGGACGTGACCGCCGGCTACGAGGCGGTGCGCCGCATCAAGCCCATGGTGGAGTCCACCTATATCCCCGGCGTCATGGGCACCCTGGGCGGCTTCGGCGGCATGTTCGCCCCCGATATGGCCGGCATGAAAAAGCCGGTGCTGGTCTCCGGCACCGACGGCGTGGGCACCAAGCTGCGCCTGGCCCAGCTCATGGGCAAACACGACACCATCGGCATCGACTGCGTGGCTATGTGCGTCAACGACATCATCTGCGGCGGCGCCGCCCCCCTGTTCTTCCTGGACTACATCGCCTGCGGTAGAAACGACCCGGAGCGCATCGCCGAGATCGTCTCCGGCATCACCGAGGGCTGCCGCCAGGCCGAGTGCGCCCTGGTGGGCGGCGAGACCGCCGAGCACCCCGGCCTGATGGCCGACGACGACTACGACGTGGCCGGCTTCTCCGTGGGCATCGTGGACGAGGAGAAGATCATTGACGGCTCCAAGTTGGCCGAGGGCGATGTGCTCATCGGCCTGGCCTCCACCGGCGTCCACTCCAACGGCTTCTCCCTGGTACGCAAGGTCTTTGACGTGGAGCACGCCGACCTGAACGCCCCCGTGGCCGAGCTGGACGGCAAGAGCCTGGGCGAGACCCTGCTGACCCCCACCCGCATTTATGTGAAGGCCGTGAAGGCCCTGCTGAAGGGGGGCGTGGACATCCACGCCGTCAGCCACATCACCGGCGGCGGCTTCTACGAGAACGTACCCCGCATGATGACCGACGGCCTGACCGCCCGCGTGGAGCTGGACTCCTTCCCCCGCCTGCCCATCTTCTCCCTCATTCAGAAGGCGGGCAATATCCCCGAGCGGGACATGTACAACACCTTCAACATGGGCATCGGCATGATCCTGGCCGTCCCCGCCGGTCAGGCTGAGCAGGCCCTTGATCTGCTGAAAAACGCGGGCGAGACCGCCTACGCCATCGGCACCGTGGTGCCCGGCGACGCCGGCGTGGAGCTGGTGTGAGCCATGGGCAAGCGGATCGCTGTTCTGGTGTCCGGCGGCGGCACCAATCTCCAGGCCCTTATCGACGCCCAGGCCGCGGGTGAGCTGGGCGGCGGCGAGATCGCGGCCGTCATCTCCTCCAAGCCCGGCGTCTTCGCCCTGGAGCGGGCGGCCAGGGCCGGCATCCCCGGCTATGTGGTCTCCCGGAAGGAGTATCCCTCCAACCAGGCCATGACCGTGGCTCTGGTGGACAAGCTGAAGGAGCTGGACATCGACCTGGTGGTGCTGGCCGGCTTCATGGTCATTCTCACCGGAGAGATGGTCAGAGCCTACCCCAACGCCATCCTCAACATCCACCCCGCCCTGATCCCCTCCTTCTGCGGGGAGGGCTGCTACGGTCTCCATGTCCATGAGAAGGCCCTGGCCTATGGGGTGAAGGTGTCCGGCGCCACTGTCCACTTCGTCAGCGAGGAGTGCGACGGCGGCCCCATCGTGCTGCAGAAGGCGGTGGCCGTGGAGGAGGGGGACACCCCCGAGACCCTCCAGCGCCGCATCATGGAACAGGCCGAGTGGCACATTCTGCCCCAGGCCGTGGCCCTGTTCTGCCAGGACCGGCTGCGGGTGGAGGGCCGAATCGTCCATATTACAGATAAGGAGTAAGCCGCTATGAAAACGCTTGATTTCTGCCAGCTTTTAAGTGAGCATCCCTATCCCGGCCGGGGCATCATGCTGGGCCGCTCCGCCGACGGCAGGAGCGCCGTCATCGCCTATTTCATCATGGGCCGCAGCGAGAACAGCCGCAACCGGGTCTTTGAGGAGACCGAGGACGGCATCCGCACCAGGGCCTTTGACGAGTCCAAAATGACCGATCCCTCCCTCATCATCTACCACCCCGTGCGGACCATGGAAAACGGCCTGACCATCGTCACCAACGGCGACCAGACCGACACCATCCGGGACAGCATTCTGGCGGGCCACTGCTACCGCCACGCCCTGAACACCCGCACCTTTGAGCCGGACTCCCCCAACTACACCCCCCGCATCTCCGGCGTGGTGAAGCCCGACGGCTCCTACAACCTGTCCATCCTGAAAAGTCTGGACGGCGACCCCGCCTGCTGCTGCCGCTACTTCTACGAGTACGACGCGCCCCAGCCCGGCGTGGGCCACTTCATCCACACCTATCAGGAGAACGCCGATCCCCTGCCCTCCTTTGAGGGGGAGCCCCGCCGGGTGGCCGTCACCGCCCCCGACGCGGAGACCCTGGCGGCCGACCTGTGGCTGGCCCTCAACGAGGACAACAAGGTGTCCCTCTTTGTCCGCTATATCGACCTTGAGACCGGCGACACCGAGGATTCCATCATCAACAAGCACTGGGAGGTCTGAACCATGCGTGAACTGGAACTGAAATACGGCTGCAACCCCAACCAGAAGCCCGCCTGTATCTACATGGAGGAGGGTGAGCTGCCCCTGACCGTGCTCAACGGCAAGCCGGGCTATATCAACTTTATGGACGCCCTCAACTCCTGGCAGCTGGTGAAGGCGCTGAAGAAGGCCACCGGCATCCCCGCCGCCGCCTCCTTCAAGCACGTGTCCCCCGCCGGCGCCGCCCTGGGCACCCCCCTCAGCGAGGTGGAGAAGCAGATCTACTTCGCCGACGGCTGCGATACCTCCCCCATTGCCTGCGCCTATATCAAGGCCCGGGGCGCCGACCGCCTGTCCTCCTACGGCGACTGGGCGGCCCTCAGCGAGGTGTGCGACGAGCCCACCGCCCGCTTCCTGTCCCGTGAGGTGTCCGACGGCGTCATCGCCCCCGGCTACACCGACGAGGCCCTGGCCATCCTGAAGGCCAAGAAAAAGGGCGGCTACAACGTGGTGCAGATCGACCCCGACTACGAGCCCAGCCCCATCGAGCGCCGCAACATCTACGGCATCACTTTCCAGCAGGGCTACAACAGCTTTGAGATCAACGAGGCGCTGCTGAACAACATCGTCACCGAGAACAAGGAGCTGCCCCAGAGCGCCAAGCACGACCTGCTCCTGTCCCTCATCACCCTGAAGTACACTCAGTCCAACTCCGTGTGCTATGTGAAGAACGGCCAGACCATCGGCGTGGGCGCGGGCCAGCAGAGCCGCATCCACTGCACCCGCCTGGCCGGCAGCAAGGCGGACAACTGGATGCTGCGCCAGCATCCCAAGGTGCTGGGTCTCCAGTTCGTGCCCGGCATCCGCCGTCCCGACCGTGACAACGCCATCGACATCTATATCTCCGAGGAGCATGAGGACGTGCTGGCCGAGGGCGTGTGGCAGAGCACCTTTGCCGTGAAGCCCGAGGTGCTCACCCCCGAGGAGAAAAAGGCCTGGATCGCCACCATGTCCGGCGTGTCCGTGGGCTCCGATGCCTTCTTCCCCTTCGGCGACAATGTGGAGCGGGCCCGCAAGTCCGGCGTCCAGTATATCG
Source organism: Candidatus Enterenecus sp. (assembly GCA_051886935.1). Lineage (GTDB taxonomy): Bacteria > Bacillota > Clostridia > Oscillospirales > Oscillospiraceae > Enterenecus. The sequence continues at coordinate 15,146 of JBJEYO010000030.1, forward strand.
CCCAGCCCGGCGGCTCCATCCGGGACGACAACGTCATCGACACCTGCAACAAGTACGGCATCGTCATGGCGTTCACCGGGATGCGGTTGTTCCACCATTAAAGGCCGGGCGTGTTCTGCGGAACACGCGTTTGCGCTTGCGCGCGCCGGCCTCACGGGCGGGAACCAGTTCCCCCCGTGTGCCCCCCTCCGCTCTCCGAGGGGAATAAGGAAGATTCCAAATTTTTCGCCTGCGGCGAAATTCTGTGAAACGAGGTCAGCCTATGAATCTCATGGTCATCGGCGGCGGCGGCCGCGAACACGCCATTATCAAGGCGCTGAAGAAGAATCCGGCGGTGGAGACCATCTACTGCCTGCCCGGCAACGGCGGCATCGCTGCCGACGCGGTGTGCGTGCCTGAGATCGGCGCCAAGGACATCCCCGCCCAGGTGGAATTTGCCAGGTCCCACCGCATCGACTACGCCGTGGTGGCCCCCGACGACCCCCTGGCCCTGGGGGCCGTGGACGCCCTGACCGCCGCCGGCGTCCCCTGCTTCGGCCCTGACGCCAGGGCCGCTGTCATCGAAAGCAGCAAGGCCTTCGCCAAGGACCTGATGAAAAAATACCACATCCCCACCGCCGCCTATGAGGTCTTTACTGACCCCGCCTCCGCCTGCGAATACATCGACGGCCACGCCGTCCCCGTGGTGGTCAAGGCCGACGGCCTGGCCCTGGGCAAGGGCGTCATCATCGCCAACACCCGGGAGGAGGCCAAGGAGGCCGTCCACTCCATGATGGAGGACAAGGTGTTCGGCCAGTCCGGCAGCCGGGTGGTCATCGAGGAGTTTCTCACCGGCCCCGAGGTGTCCGTCCTGTCCTTCACCGACGGCGAGACTGTGGTGCCCATGGTGTCCTCCATGGACCACAAGCGGGCCGGGGACGGGGACACCGGCCCCAACACCGGCGGCATGGGCACCATCGCCCCCAACCCCTGCTACACCGCGGAGGTGGCCCAGGTGTGCATGGACACCATCTTCCTGCCCACCATCCGGGCTATGAAGGCGGAGAGCCGGCCCTTCAAAGGCTGTCTGTACTTCGGCCTGATGGTCACCCCCGACGGCCCCAAGGTCATCGAGTACAACTGCCGCTTCGGCGACCCGGAGACCCAGGTGGTGCTCCCCCTGCTGAAGAGCGACCTGCTCACCGTCATGCAGGCCACCACTGACGGCACCCTGGCGGACACCCCCGTGGAGTTCTCTGACGGCGCGGCCTGCTGTGTGGTGCTGGCCTCCAGGGGCTACCCCACCGCCTATGAGAAGGGCTTCCCCATCACCATGTCCGAGGAGGCCGCCGCCCACACCTATGTGGCCGGGGCCGCCCTGAAGGACGGCGCGCTGGTCACCTCCGGCGGCCGGGTGCTGGGGGTCACCGCCACGGCGGACACCCTGCCCCGGGCTATCGAGGAGGCCTACCGCCTGGCCGGACAGGTCAGCTTTGAAAACGCATACTGCCGCCGGGACATCGGCCAGCGGGCCCTGGCGGCCATGGAGGGATAAGGATGGTCTACCGAGTATTTGTGGAAAAGCGGCCCGGCCTGGCGCCGGAGGCCGCCGGTCTGCTCTCCGACTGCCGCGCCTTTCTGGGCCTGACCGGCCTGGAAAAGGTCCGCATTCTCAACCGCTACGACGTGGAGGGCATCGACCAGGCCCTGTTTGACTACGCCAAGGGCACCGTGTTCTCCGAGCCCCAGCTGGACCTGGTCAGCGACGAGGCCGATGTGGCCGGGGCCGACGCGGTGTTCGCCGTGGAGCCCCTGCCCGGCCAGTTCGACCAGCGGGCCGACTCCGCCGCCCAGTGCATCCAGCTCCAGAGCCAGGGGGAGCGGCCCACCGTCCGCTCCGCCAAGGTCTACGCCCTGTACGGCAGTCTGTCCCAGGCCGACATCGACGCGGTGAAGCGCTATGTCATCAACGCCGTGGAGAGCCGCGAGGCCTCCCTGGACAAGCCCGACACCCTGGCCGTGGAGTACGCCCGGCCCGAGACCGTGGAGACCATCACCGGCTTCACCGCCCTGGACGGAGACGGCCTGGCCGCCCTGCTGGACTCTCTTGGCCTGGCCATGGACCTGGATGACCTGAAGTTCCTCCAGGCCTACTTCCGGGACGAGGAGGGCCGGGACCCCACCATCACCGAGGTGCGGGTGGTGGACACCTACTGGTCCGACCACTGCCGCCACACCACCTTCTCCACCCACATCGACAGGGCGGACATTCAGGACCCCGCCGTTCAGGCCGCCTATGACCGCTACCTGGCCGCCCGGGTGGAGGTCTACGGGGAGGAGAAGGCCGCCAAGCGGCCCCAGACTCTCATGGACATCGCCACCATCGGCGCCAAGACCCTGAAAAAGCGGGGCCTGCTCCCCGAGCTGGACGAGAGCGAGGAGATCAACGCCTGCTCCATCCATGTCCCCACAAAAGTAGACGGCCAGGAGCAGGACTGGCTGCTCATGTTCAAGAACGAGACCCACAACCACCCCACCGAGATCGAGCCCTTCGGCGGCGCAGCCACCTGCATCGGCGGCTGCATCCGGGACCCCCTGTCCGGCCGGGCCTATGTGCACCAGGCCATGCGGGTCACCGGCGCCGGGGACCCCCGCAAGTCCCTCAGCGACACCCTGCCCGGCAAGCTGCCCCAGCGCAAGCTGTGCGCCACCGCCGCCGCCGGGTACTCCTCCTACGGCAACCAGATCGGCCTGGCCACCGGCCATGTGGCCGAGGTATACCACGAAGGCTACATCGCCAAGCGCCTGGAGTGCGGCGCGGTGGTGGCCGCCGCTCCCGCCGGCAATGTCCGCCGTGAGCGCCCCGCCCCCGGCGATGTGGTCATCCTGCTGGGCGGCCGCACCGGCCGGGACGGCATCGGCGGCGCCACCGGCTCCTCCAAGAGCCACAACCTGAAATCCCTGGTCACCATGGCCAGCGAGGTCCAGAAGGGCAACGCCCCCGAGGAGCGCAAGATTCAGCGCCTGTTCCGGGACGGTAAAGTCACCCGCCTCATCAAGCGGTGCAACGACTTCGGCGCCGGCGGCGTGTCCGTGGCCATCGGCGAGCTGGCCGACGGCCTGCGCATCGACCTGGACGCCGTCCGCAA
>JBJEYO010000031.1:0-3381 GCA_051886935.1 Candidatus Enterenecus sp.
CCGTACTTCTTGCGCTCCTTCATACGAGGGTCGCGGGTCAGGAAGCCGGCGGCCTTCAAGGGGGCGCGGAACTCGGGGTCCATCTCCAGCAGGGCGCGGGAGATGCCGTGGCGCAGAGCGCCGGCCTGGCCGGTGACGCCGCCGCCGGTGACGGTGGCGACAACATCCACCTTGCCGATGGTGCCGGTGGTGTTCAGGGGCTGACGGACCACCATCTTCAGAGTCTCCAGACCGAAGTACTCCTCGATGTCGCGGCCATTGATGGTGATGGAGCCGGTGCCGTTGGGGAACAGGTGGACGCGGGCCACGGAGGACTTCCGACGGCCGGTGCCGTAATGATAGGGCTTCTTGCTCTTATACATGGTCAGTTACCTCCTTATTCCACGGTCCAGGGCTCGGGCTTCTGGGCGGCGTGCTTGTGCTCGGCGCCGCGATAGATCTTCAGCCGGCTCAGGGAGTCCTTGGTAACGGTGTTGCGGGGCATCATGCCGCGGATGGCCACGCGCATGGCGACTTCGGGCTTCTCCTGCATCAGGATGCGGTACTTGGTCTCCTTCAGACCGCCCACCCAGCCGGAGTGGGTGCGGTAATACTTCTGCTCGGCCTTGTTGCCGGTCAGGACGGCCTTGTCAGCGTTGATGACGATGACGAAGTCGCCGCAGTCGGCGTGGGGGGTGTACTCGGGCTTGTGCTTGCCACGCAGCAGCACGGCGGCGGCGGCAGCGGTCTTGCCCAGAGGCTTGCCGGCGGCATCGAGAACATACCACTTGCGCTCGATGTTACCCTTGTTTGCCATAAAGGTAGACATGATCGGTTTCCTCCATTTATGATAATTTGTTTTCAAAACAGTGGGATCGCGGCGCTTTTCAGACAAGCGCAGGTTGTATTATAATACCGCCGCCCCGGGGTGTCAATCAAAAAAACGAAGTTTTTTTGATTTTATTTCATATACTCGCTTTATCTTGTTTATACTCTAAAATACTCTTAATATCTCACTTTGATATTCTCTTTGGCGCAGTCCGGAGAATCAAAAATTCCGCCCGAAAGAGCGGAATTTTTTGATTCGTATAAAAGCGGAACTTACCGGCCGCTGCCCCGCAGGCCGTGAAGGTACAGCTCGCCGCAGGCGGGGTACATGGGCAGGTCGGAGGCCATGACCACCATGCCCCGCTCCCGGGCCAGCTCCAGCATCTCCCCGTCCGGGCGCTTGCCCCGGACGAACACGATGCACTTCATATCCATCATATCGGCGGTGCGCACCACCTGGGGGTTGACCAGGCCGGTGAGCAGCACGGCCTGGTTCTTCACATAGGCCAGCACATCGCTCATAAAGTCGCTGCCGCAGGCGGACAGCACCTCGGTGTCCAGCAGTTCCTGTCCGCACAGGACCTCCGCGTTCAGAATGTCACGGACTTCACGCAAACGCATGTCGATTCCTCCAGAAAAGCAGGGGATCGGGCCGCGCCGGAGAGCATCCCCGCCAGTATGTGAATATTATAACATACTATAAAGCCCATGGGAATTGCGATTTTTCACGATAAGTTGGGGCGGAAACCGGCCTAATGGGTTCACTATGCCAAAAAGCCGGGCCGGATCAGAAGGTGACCACCTCGTTGACCGGCTTTTCACAGGGGGCGATGGACTGGATGTTCAGCAGGGGTCCCGGCTTTTTGCCGTACAGCTCGTGGTGGGTGACGCCCATTTTGGCGGTGACCTCCACCCAGTCCCTGGTCTGGTAGGCGTCCAGCCCGTCTCCCTTGGCGATCATCCCCAGGAAGGAGATGTCGTTCTCGCAGCACAGCATGGCGAAACGCCCGGGGGCGGCCAGGCCGGGGTACTTGGCGATGTGGCACATGACCAGCTTCAGGTGGACGGTCTTGCCGTCGTAGCGCTGGGGGTTTTCCATGGCGTCCACATAAAAGACGCCGAAGTCGTCATCGGGGATGTCGATGACCGGCAGGCTCAGGTCGAAAGGACTCTCGGCGCCGGTGTTGTAGTCCTCACTGGAGCCGTCCTCGTACTCCAGGTAGATGTTGGCCCGGCGGTTGACCATCCGCAGGTTGCGCTTGCGCAGGGCGGCGCTCAGCTCCGGGGTGCAGCGGTTGAACACGATCATGTCGGCGGAGATGAGCTTTTCCATCATGATCTGGCCCATGTTCCGGGCGTAGGCATCGAAGGTGGAGGTCTGGACGATGGTCATGATCTGGTAGAGGATCCAGTTGGAGGGGAGCACCTCCTGCTCCAGCCGGGGCAGGCTCCACATGCCGTTGTACTCGATGAGCACCTGGCGGGGGCGGTACTGCTTCTCCAGGGATTTCAGCAGGGAGCACTTCAGGTCCTCCTCGTTCTCCACATCCACCACCGTCAGCCGGCGGGGCAGGGGATCGGGGTACTCGTTCTCCCCCTGCTCGCAGCGGATGAGCAGGGTGGCTTCGTCATCGGCGAAGCCGTCCTCCAGCACGCCGTTGATGAAGTCGGTCTTGCCGGCGTCCAGGAAGCCGGCAACCAGATAGACAGGAATCTCCATGGAAGCCTCCTCAGCCGTCCAGCCCGAACAGGGCGGCCAGCTTATCCTCCTTCAGCTCGGAGCCGATAACGCACAGACGGCCGGTGTAGTCCGCCGGGCCGGAGCGCACCTCGTGCTCCTCGGGGACATAGTCGAAGTGGAGCCAGCCGCCGTCGGCGCAGGGCAGGATGCCCTTGGAGCGGAGGATAGCGCCGTACTCGCCGGTGTCCAGGGCGGTGAGGATCTCCTCAAGCTGGGCGGCGGTGAAGGTCTTGGGGGTCTCCCTGCCCCAGCTGGTGAACACCTCGTCGGCGTGATGATGGTGGTGGTCATGGTCGTGGCAGCCGCAGGAGCACTCCTCGCCGTGGTCATGGTCGTGGTCGTGATGATGATGCTCATGCTCGTCATCATGGTCGTGGTGGTGGTGCTCATGCTCGTCATCGTGGTCGTGGTGGTGGTGCTCGTGCTCATCATCGTGGTCGTGGTGGTGATGCTCGTGCTCGTCATCGTGGTCGTGATGGTGATGATCGTGCTCATCATCGTGGTCATGGTGATGGTCATGGTCGTGGTCGTGATGATGATGATGCTCATGCTCGTGCTCGTGCTCGTCGGCCTCGTGCTCGGCCCGCATCTTCTCCAGCAGCTCGTCGGCCAGGGACACCTTCTCCACAGCGGCCAGGATGGTCTTGCCGTCCAGTTCGTCCCAGGGGGTGGTCAGGATGGCGGCGTCGGGGTTCTTCTCCCGGAGCAGGGCCACGGCGGCCTCCAGCTTGTCCTGGGTCAGCTTCTGGGTGCGGGACAGGATGATGGTGCCGGCGGACTCGATCTGGTTGTTGTAGAACTCGCCGAAGTTCTTCATATAGACCTTCACCTTG
>JBJEYO010000032.1:0-3380 GCA_051886935.1 Candidatus Enterenecus sp.
GCCATCGTCTCCGAGATGCGCTCCATCGACCGGAACATGCCCATCTGCGTCATGACCCGCCAGCCCAGAGAGGCCCGCCGTGAGTGCCGGGTGGAGGCCATATACACCTTCAACCGCCGCGCCTACCGCCGCCGGATGGCGGCCAGCAGGCTGTACCTGAACGGCGGCGGCTCTCTGGTCCAGGACGTCACCAGCCGCCGGTCCCTCTGGTTCTATCTCTCCACCCTGGCCACCGCCCACCGGGCGGGCTGCAAGGTGATGATGTACGGCTGCGGCATCGGGCCGGTGAACTACCCGGCTGACCGCCGCCGGGCCGCCGAGATCATCAACCACAGCGTGGACATCATCACCCTCCGGGACCGCCAGTCCATGGAGGAGCTGAAGGCGCTGGGGGTGGATCGGCCCCGCATCGTCCTGGCCGCCGACCCCACCGTGACCCTGCCCTCCGCCCCGCCGGAGCGGGCCGCCGCCGTGCTGGAGCAGGCCGGACTGAAGCCCGGCCAGGGCCAGCGCTATTTGGGCATCACCGTCCGCCCCTGGCAGGGCTTTGAGGCCAAGACCGCCGACATCGCCGCCGCCGCGGACTACGCCTATGAGACCTACGGACTGATCCCCGTGTTCATCCCCATCGAGCCCCGGCACGACGTGGCCGCCGCTCATCAGGTGGCCGACCAGCTCCGCCGTGCCCCCGGCGTGGTCCTCCCCGACTGCGCCCGGGCCGAGCAGGCCATCGCCCTGTTCGCCCGGATGGACGTGGTGCTGTCCATGCGCCTGCACGCGTTGATCTTCTCCGCCGTCCGGGGCGTGCCCCTCGTGGGTATCGTCTATGACCCCAAGGTCAGCTCCTTCCTGGACCTGGTGGAGCAGGATCTCTACACCCCCCTGGACCAGGTGGACACCGACCGGCTCAAGGCCCATCTGGACGCCGCGGTGGCCCGGGCCGCCGACCGCCCCCTGCTGGAGCGCAAGGCCCGGCGTCTGCTGGAGCTGGAGCAAAACAACCAGCTCTGCGCCCGTGAGCTGCTCACCGGAGAGTGATAAACCTGTCGAAAAAGGCAAAGCCTTTTCCGACAGAGGGATTGCGGCCTGCCGCAGCGCACGAATTATCCGCCAATGGCTGACAATTCGCACGTTTGCAGGCCGAGAAGCGTTTTCCCCGACGCGCATGTCGCCGGGGAAAACAAATTTCAATTTATTCGCGCCTGCGGGCGCGAACTCTGCGAGGCTTTTTGACAAGCTGGAGTGATGATATGAAACAGATTGTTTGCCTGTCCCACACGCCCTGGCAGGCCCGGCCCAACCGGACCCAGCAGCTCCTGGCCCGGCTGTCCAACGCCCAGGTGCTGTTCTTCGAGCCCCAGGCGCCCCGGGGCGCTCCCGCCCCGGAGCAGGGCCGCCGGATGCGCTCCCATATCACAGTCTATACCCTGCCCGCCCCCCTGCCCCCCGGCGGCCCCATCAACCTGCTCCAGCGGCGGGCCCTGAACAGGAACGCCGCCTTTATCCGGGAGACCATGGAGCGGCATCGGTTCCGGGACGCGGTGCTGTGGTGTACCGCTCCCGACCAGGTCCCCCTGCTGGACCTTCTCCCCTGCCGCCCCATCTATGACTGCCACCGGGAGTGGGGCGACGAATATCTGGACCAGGAGAGCGACCTGGTCAGCCGCTGCGAGGTGGTCTTTGCCGCCTCCCCCGGGCTGGTGGAGCGGCTGTCTCCATGCAGTGACAACATCGCCCTCATCCCCAACGGGGTCAACCCCCTCATGTTCTCCCGGGGGGAGTTCGCCCCGCCGGACGCTCTGGCCGCCCTGGCCGGGCAGCCGGTACTGGGCCGGGTGGGAGATCTGACCGGGCAGGTGGACCTGGAGCCACTCCTGTCCGCCGCCATGGCCCAGTCCGGCTGGACCTTCCTGCTCATAGGCCGGGTCACCAAGCCCGTCAGTCAGCGGCTGGCCCAGTGCCGCAACATCGTGCTCACCGGGCCAGTCAGCGCGGTGGAGCTGCCCGACTACCTCTCGGTGTGCTCGGTGCTCTTTGACCTGACCCGGGAGGACCGCCGGGGCTGCGACATCCTGCCCGCCCATGTGTATGAGTACCTGGCCACCGGCAAGCCCATCGTCCTCATGACCGAGCCGGACATGACGGAGCCCTTCCCCGATGTAATCTACACCGCCTACGATGCCACCGGCTTCCGCCGACGCTGCCGCAGAGCCATGGAGGAGGCCCCCGGCCCCGCCGCCCAGCGGCGGAGGGAGTACGCCGCCCAGGCGGCCTGGGCCCTGCGAGCCGGCGAGATTTCCCGCATTCTGGAGTCCATCGGCCTGTTCTGAGCGTACATAAGCCGCCCCCGCACGGAAAATTCCGTGCGGAGGCGGCTCTTTTCAATTCCGTATTTACAGCAGGGTCGCCACCAGGCGGAGCACCGCCCGCCAGACCCGGCGGTACAGCGGCACCCTGGCGCAGTCCTCCAGGGTCACCTCGATGCTCTTGGCCTGGGTGTCCAGGAAGTCCGCCCGGACATCCCGCACGGAGGGGGTGTCGTACAGGACCACGCCGTTCTCAAAGTGGAGGAACATGCTGCGGTAGTCCATGTTCACCGTGCCCACCGTGGCAAACTTGCCATCCACCACGAAATTCTTGCTGTGGATAAAGCCGGGCTTATATTCGAATATTCGCACACCGGCCTCCAGCAGCTCCTTGTAGTGGGCGCGGGTCACCTCGAACACCGTCTTTTTGTCCGGGATGTGAGGGGTGATGATGCGCACATCCACCCCCGACTTGGCCGCGGATACCAGCGCCATGGTCATGGAGTAGTCGATGACCAGGTAGGGCGTGGTGATATACACATACCGGCCCGCCCGGTTGATGAGGTTGAGGTACACCGTCAGCCCCACCGGCTCATTGTCCCAGGGGCAGTCGTGGTAGGGCTGGACGAAGCCCCGGGCGCCGGCGGCGGGGGCGGGAGCCGGGCGGAAGGGCTCCAGCAGCTCCTCCCGGTTGAGGGTGAAGTCCCACATGGACAGGAAGGATACCGTCATGGACCACACCGCGTCCCCCTCCAGCCGGATGGCCGAGTCCTTCCAGTGGCCGAAGCGCTCCTTGGCGTTGATATACTCGTCGGCCATGTTGATGCCGCCGGTGAAGGCCACCTTGCCGTCGATGATCATATACTTCCGGTGATCCCGGTTGTTCTGCCGCAGGGAGAGCACCGGCACCAAACGGTTGAACACCCGGCAGTGAATGCCCATCTTCTCCAGCGTGTCCGGGTACTTGGTGGGCAGGGTGAACATGGAGCCCACGTCATCATAGATGACCCGCACCTCCACGCCGGCGGCCGCCTTCTCCTTCAGCACCTCCACCACCGAGTTCCACAGCACGCC
>JBJEYO010000033.1:0-3333 GCA_051886935.1 Candidatus Enterenecus sp.
CAGACCATCACCGGGTCCTCGGGAATCTGGGCGTTCACCTCCAGGTGCTTGGCGGTGACCTTGCGCTCCAGGGTCACCAGCACCCGCAGGAGGGACTCGCCGATGTCAAACTGCTGCTGGGCCAGCCGCTCGTCGGACTGGAGCCGGGACAGGTCCAGCATGGAGCGCACCAGCCGGGACAGCCGCCGGGTCTCCGACGAGATGACCTGCAGATACTCCTTTTCCTTTTCCGGCGGGATGGTGCCGTCCAGGATGCCGTCGGCAAAGCCGGCGATGGTGGTCATGGGGGTCTTCAGCTCGTGGGACACATTGGCGATGAACTCGCTGCGCCGCTGCTCGCTCTTGGCCAGGGAGTCGGCCATGGTGTTGAAGGCCTCAGCCAGCTCGCCGATCTCGTCCCGCCGCTGGCCCACGTCCACGCGGACATTCAGCTCGCCGTGGCCGAACTGACGGGCGGCGGCGGCGATCTCCTTCATGGGCTTGGCCTGGTGCATACTGGTCACCGAGCTGATGATGGCGGCGATGAGGATGACCGCGCAGGCGGTGATGAGGAAGATACCGGACAGGTCCCGCCACATCCCGCTGATGGTGGAGGTGTCGCAGGACATGAGCACCAGCCCCTGGAGAAATCCGCTCTCCGTGCTGATGGGCAGGCCCACCAGGTAGCGCGGCTCACCGTAGAGTCCGTCCATGGTGGTCATCCCCCGGTAGCTGCCGGAGATGATGGTGCTCACCGTGCCGGGGGTCAGGATGCTCCCCTCCAGCTCGGTCAGCTCGCCCTGGCTGCTGGTGGCGTAGAGCAGGCGGCCGCTGTTGTCCGCCAGCATGATGTGGGTGTCGGTGACCCGGGCGATGGTGGACAGGTAGTTCTGAAAGCCCGTGTCCTTCCAGCCCTCCCCTCCGGCGGCGTTCACATAGCTGGAGGTGAAGGAGGCGATGTCGCTGGCGTTGCGGCCCAGGTTGTCCCGCTTCTCCTGAATGATATACTGGTAGCTCATGGCGGCGAAGGACGCCCCCAGCAGCAGGAAGGACAGCAAAATCATGCCCGCCATGGTGGCAAACTGCCGCCCGTACATGGTCTTCACTGATTGACCACCTCGAACTTATATCCCACGCCCCACACGGTCTTGAGGCCCCACTGGTCGCTGACGCCCTCCAGCTTCTCGCGCAGGCGCTTCACATGGACGTCCACCGTGCGGGAGTCGCCGAAGTAGTCGAAGCCCCACACCTCGTCCAGCAGCTGGTTGCGGGTGAACACCCGGTTGGGGGAGGCGGCCAGGTGGTAGAGCAGCTCCAGCTCCTTGGGGGGCGTGTCCACCCGCTTGCCGTCCACCAGCAGCTCATAGGAGTCCAGGTTGATGACCAGCTTGTCAAAGACCAGGCGCTTCTCGGTCTGCTCCTCCTCGCCGAAGCGGCGGAGCACCGCGTGGATGCGGGCCAGCACCTCCTTCATCTCGAAGGGCTTGGTGATGTAGTCGTCGGCCCCCATCTCCAGGCCGGACACCTTGTCCTCCAGCTCGCCTTTGGCGGTGAGCATGATGACGGGCACCTTGGAGGTCTCCCGGATCTTCCTGCACACGGACCAGCCGTCCATGCCGGGCAGCATGATGTCCAGCAGCACCAGGTCGGGCTGGAACTGCTGGAACTTATCCAGGCCCACCAGTCCGTCCCCGGCCACCTGACAGTCCATGCCCTCCTTCTCCAGATAGAGCCGGAGCAAGTCGGCGATATTTTTGTCGTCCTCTACAATAAGTACCTTGCGGGGCATACGCGCACACCCTTTCTTTGATCCCGTTTGATCCTTGATGGGGAACATTATAGGTCATTTTGGGGAAAAATCCATGGACAAAATGTAAATTCAGCGCACATAGGCGCGGTCCACGTCGATGACCGCGTGGTAGCGCCCGTCCACCGCCGCCAGTCTGTCGGCCAGGGTCTCCCTGACCTCCTGGTCGCCCATGGGCACGTCATAGGGCACCACCACATCGAAGATCAGATTGGTGAACTGAGGTCCGTCGGTGATGCGGAAATCGTGGATGGTCAGGGAGGGGTCCAGCGCCCGGGCGGTGTCCGCCGCCAGCTTCTTCAGGCTCTCCACCCGGGGATTGCCGGTCTGCACCGGATCCATGTGGATGACCGCCTCGATGCCGAAGGCCTTCTCCAGCTCCCGCTCGGTCTGGTCGATGACGTCGTGGACCTCCATCACGTCGCAGTCGCAGGGCACCTCGGCGTGGACGCTCATCATCCGCCGGCCGGGGCCGTAGTCGTGGATCACCATGTCGTGGATTCCGATGATGGGCGGGAAGCTGAGGATCAGCTTCTCGATGTCCCGCACCTCCTCCGGGTCGGGGGGCTGGCCCAGCAGGGGGTCCAGGGTTGCCTTGGCGCTGCCGAAGCCCGCCTTCAGGATGAGGACGGCCACCAGCAGGCCCACCCAGCCATCCAGGGGCAGGTGCAGCAGATTGGACAGCACCAGGCCCAGCAACACCGCGGCGGTGGCCACGGCGTCGGACCGGCTGTCGGTGGCGGTGGCCCGCAGAGCCTCGGACTTGATGCGGCCGGCCAGTGCGGAGTTGAACCAGCCCATCCACAGCTTCACCAGGATGGACACCACCAGAATGCCCGCCGTCAGCAGGGACAGCTTGGTCTCCTCCGGGTGGATGATCTTCTCAATGGAGCTCTTGCCCAGCTCCACGCCCACCAACAGGATCAGCAGGGACACGATGAGGCCCGCCAGGTACTCCATCCGCCCGTGGCCGAAGGGGTGGTCGGCGTCCGCCTTCTGCCCCGCCAGGCGGAACCCCACCAGGGTCACCACCGACGAGGCGGCGTCGGACAGGTTGTTCAGGGCGTCCGCCGTCACCGAGATGGCCCCGGCCAGCAGTCCGGCGGTCAGCTTCCCGGCAAAGAGCAGCAGGTTCAGGATGATGCCCACCACACCCGACAGCACGCCGTACCGCTCCCGCACAGCCTTGTCTCCGGTGTTGGCGTAGTCGGGCACGAACCGGCGCAGAATGGATTCCAGCAAAGGGAAGACCTCCCATACTATGAATTACCCTACATTATACACCCTCGCCGGCGTAAAGGCAATGAAAATCCAAGCCCCGGCGGTTGACAACCGGACAAAACATAGTATAATAGTCCGGTCAGGTGTCAAGACACATAACCGGACGACTTTTTTCACCAAGGGGGATCTTCCCATGGAAGCATTCAAGGCGTTTTTGAAACGCAAAAATATCGTCATCTCCGCCCGCCGCTACGGCATTGACGCCCTGGGGGCCATGGCCCAGGGCCTGTTCTGCTCCCTGCTCATCGGCACCATCATCAAGACCC
>JBJEYO010000034.1:0-3309 GCA_051886935.1 Candidatus Enterenecus sp.
TGGAGGACAACGTCATGTACGGCAAGGGCCAGCTGGCCGACAGCAACCGCCAGTTTGTGGAGCGTGCCGCCCGTGTCATCCGGGAGTACGGCAACGAGGTGGCCACCCCCGACGAGGCCCGTGAGATCCTGGGTCTGAAAAAGTAAGACCGACCGGTCAAGGAGAGGTTTATCGTGAAAAACATCAAATACATCCTGATCTGCGGCGCCGGCATGATGGGCAAGAACATTGCCTATGTGATGGCGTCCAACCCCGCCTATGAGGTGGGCGTTTACGACCTGTATGACACCGATGTTCACGGCGGCATCCGGAACAACACCAAGCAGCTCATCGCCGCCGGCGCCATCACCGAGGAGGAGCTGGAGGGCCGCCTGTCCCGCATCTCCTTCACCACCGACATCGACTCCGAGCTGATCAGACGCGCTGACCTGGTCATCGAGGCCGTGTTCGAGGACATGCAGATCAAGCGGGAGACCTTCGCCAAGCTGGAGGAGCGCTGCCGCCCCGACACCATCTTCTGCACCAACTCCTCCGTCATGAGCCCCAGCGAGATCAGCCGCGACCTGAAGCACCGTGAGCGCTTCGTGGGCACCCACTTCTGGAACCCCGGCCACCTGATCCCCCTGGTGGAGGTGGTCAAGTCCGACGCCTCCAGCGACGAGGTGGCCCAGACCGTGATGGAGGTCCTGGCCTCCGCCGGCAAGGAGCCCGTCCTGTGCAGAAAGGACGTGCCCGGCTTTATCGCCAACCGGATGCAGCACGCCCTGTGGCGTGAGGCCATCTCCATCGTGGAGAACGGCATTGCCGACGCCGAGACCGTGGACAAGGCCGTCAAGTATTCCTTCGGTCTGCGCCTGCCCCAGCTGGGCCCCATGGAGAACGCCGACATGGTGGGCACCGACCTGACCTACAACATCCATGATTATATCCTGAAGGATCTGGAGGACTCCCACGAGCCCTCTCCCCTCCTCAAGCAGCTGCGCGACGAGGGCAAGATCGGCTTCAAGACCGGCGAGGGCTTCCAGAAGTGGACCCCCGAGCAGATTGAGAAGTCCAGGGAGGACCTGAACGACTATCTGGTCCGGATGCTGTATGGCAAGTAATTCCGACTCTGAGCGCGGTACGCGCTTGAGAGAATATTTGAGAGAGGAAGCGAAAACCACATGTCAGAAAAGACCGCAACCGCCCGCTCGAAGGGCACACCGCTGTGGAGAGTGAGTAAGAAGTTCAACTTCGCCGCGGAGAAGATCATCCCCGACTCCTTTGTGTTCTGCGTGATCCTGATGCTGGTCGTCTTTGTCCTGTCCCTGTGCATCGGCAAAGGACCGCTGGAGCTGCTGACCGCGTGGTGGAATGGCCTGAGCAGCCAGTTCACCCTGGCCTTCCAGATGGGCCTGATGGTCATTGTCACCTCCACCTGCGCCCGCAGTCCCCAGGCCGCCAAGCTGCTGAACAAGCTGGCTAAGCTGGTGAACAACCGTACCGCCGCCCTGATCCTGCTGATGGCCTTCGGCTATGTCACCTCCATGCTGAACTGGGCTTTCTGCACCATCGTCACCCCCATCCTGGCCATGCACCTGGCCAAGCGCATCAAGGGCCTCCACTTCCCCATGATGGTTGCCGGCGGCTACGCCTGCATGATCCTGGGCCAGTGCCTCGGGCCCTCCGCCACCCTGTACTCCAACCTGGCCACTGAGGGCAGCTCCTATGCCCAGATCGTGGGCCAGACCATGAGCGTGGCCGAGACCTGCTACAACCCCATGAACATCATCCTGTGGGTCATCCTGGCCGTGGTGTTCATCCTGCTGGTGCTCTTCACTCAGCCCGGCAAGGACGAGCTGGTGGAGCTGGGCAACATCGCCACCGAGGCCGACGTGGTGCCCGAGTCCTACAAGAGCACCGAGAAGCCCCACACCGCCGCTGAGCATATGAACACCTTCAAGCCCTTCATGTGGATCACCGGCGCCTTCATCTTCGTCTACATCATCTACGCCGTGGCCACCAAGGGCCTGCTGGGCGCTCTGAACATGAACCTGGTCATCTTCCTGTTCGTGGGCATCAACTGCTTCCTGTTCCCCGAGCCCCATCAGTGGATCGAGGCCCACAAGAACAGCATGCACCTGGCTACCGACGTCATGCTCCAGTTCCCCTTCTACGGCGCCATCATGGGCATGATGTACATTGACGGCGGCCTCGGCTCCGTGCTGATCCACGCCATCGTCTCCGTGGCCAGCGCCCAGAGCCTGCCCGTCTTCTCCTTCCTGTCCGCCTGCATCGTGAATCTGTTCATCCCCTCTCAGGGCGGCCAGTTTACCGTCCAGGGTCCGCTGATCGTGGAGGCCGCCAAGAGCATCCCCGGCGCCAACCTGGTCAACTGCCTGAACGCCTTTGTCTACGGCGACGAGTGCACCAACCTGCTGCAGCCGCTGTACGTCATCCCCGCTCTGTCCGTGGTCGGCATGAAGCTGAAGGATGTGTGGGGCTTCATGGCCTTCATCTGCGTGTTCTGGGTGGTCATCTGCTGCCTGGGCCTGTACTTCATCCCCATGTTCATCTGAACCATCGTTCCAGCCGCGTTTACACAGACGGGCGGAGGGCTGTCCGGCCCTCCGCCCGCGCTGCATGAAGAAAGGAGCCTGTCTATGCCGGATACTGTCACCGCGACCATCACCAAGGAGATCACCAAGGGCTACGCCGAGGCCATTCTCTGGGAGAACGGCGCCCCCGGTGAGGAGCGCTGCATCGTGCGAAACCCGGAGCGGGCCAGACGGCACGATGTGGTGGAGCTGACCCCTGTCTCCCCCGAGGAGCGCTCCCGCCGGGACATGCTGCCCTATCTGGTGGTGCCTCTGTTTTTCGTCATCGGTATGCTCCTGGAGCGGTACGGCACCCTGGGGCAGCGGCTGCTCTCCGGGGCGATTCTGGCCCTGCTGGGCTTTCTGCTGATGTGGCTGACCACCCGGCGTACCCGGATGCGCCAGGTGATGAGCTACGAGGTGGTACAGATTCTGGAAAAGGCGCCCGATGCCTGGACGCACAGGTGACGCCGCCCAATGTCATTCAGTGAAAAAACCGCGAAAAAATTGCCGTCCGTGGGGGCGGCAATTTTCGTCAGTGCGGAAATTCAAATTGGAAAATCGAACTTATGTAAGGGAAAAAGAAGCGGCTCCCGGCATAAACCAGGAGCCGCTTGCAACGCGGAAAGTACAGATCAGCGCTTGCTGAACTGGGGGGCGCGACGGGCGGCCTTCAGACCGTACTTCTTGCGCTCCTTCATACGAGGGTCGCGGGTCAGGAAGCCGGCGGCCT
>JBJEYO010000035.1:0-3292 GCA_051886935.1 Candidatus Enterenecus sp.
ACGGCCAGAAGACCGGCTTTTTCCTGGATCAGAAATATAACCGCCTGGCGGTGGCCAGGCTGGCCAGGGGGAGAAGGGTGCTGGACTGCTTCACCCACACCGGCTCCTTTGCCCTGAATGCCGCCCTGGGCGGCGCGGAGCATGTGACGGCGGTGGATGTATCCGCCTCCGCCATTGAGATGGCCAGGGCCAACGCCGTCCGCAACGGTTTGGAGGGGCGCATGGACTTCCTGGTGGCCGATGTGTTTGAGCTGCTGCCTGAGCTGGAGGCCCGGGGCGGCAAGCCCTACGACTTCATCATTCTGGACCCGCCGGCCTTCACCAAGTCCCGCAAGACGGTAAAGAGCGCCCAGCGGGGGTATAAGGAGATCAACCTGCGGGCTCTGCGCCTGCTGCCCCGGGGCGGCTACTTCGCCACCGCCTCCTGCAGCCACTTCATGCCCGACGAGCTGTTCGTGAAGATGCTACGCTCCGCTGCCCTGGACGCAGGAGTGGAGCTGCGGCAGATCGAGGCCCGGCAGCAGGCCCCGGACCACCCCATTCTGTGGAATGTACCTGAGACTGACTACCTGAAATTCTACTTGTTCCAGGTAGTGTAAAGGAGAAATGATTGCCATGAATAACGCTCTGTTCAACTATATTTCCGCCAGCCCCACGGCCTATCACGCGGTGGCCCACACCGCTGAGATGCTGGACCGGGCGGGCTATGCCCGCCTCAGCGAGGGGGAGAACTGGACTTTGGAGCCGGGAAAGGGTTTCTATGTGATGCGCAACGGCTCCTCCCTCATCGCCTTTCGGGTGCCGGAAGGGGAGTGGCTGGGCTTTATGATGACCGCCTCCCACTGTGACAGTCCCTGCTTTAAGCTGAAGGAGAACGGGGAGCTGGCGGACGAGCACTATGTCCGCCTGTCCACCGAGAAGTACGGCGGTATGCTGTGCGCCAGCTGGATGGACCGGCCCCTGTCCATCGCCGGGCGGGTCACCGTTCGCACGGAGCATGGTCTTCAGGTGCGGCTGGCGGACCTGGGCGAGCCCTGCGCGGTGATTCCCAATGTGGCCATCCATATGAACCGGGCGGCCAACGACGGCATGAAGTACGACCCGGCGGTGGACATGCTGCCCTTGTACGCCGACGGGGCGGGCAAGGGGACCCTGCGTGCCCGCGTCGCCCAGTGCGTGGGCGCGGCGGAGGAGGACATCCTGACCACCGATCTGTTCGTCTACAACCCCCAGCAGGGCCGGGCATGGAGCCGGTTCATCTCGGCCCCCCGGCTGGACGACCTGCAGTGCGCTTTCGGCGCCCTGACCGCCTTCCTGGCGGCGGGGGAGAGCGGCAGTGTGCCCGTCTACTGCCTCTTTGACAACGAGGAGGTGGGCAGCCAGACCAAGCAGGGCGCGGCCTCCACCTTCCTGGCTGACACGCTGGAGCGGATCGCGGGCTCCTCCGCCGCCTGCCGCCGCCATGTGGCCAACAGCTTCCTGGTGTCCTGCGACAACGCCCACGCCGTCCATCCCAACCACCCGGAGTACCGGGACCGGAACCATGCGGTCTACATGAACGGCGGCATCGTCATCAAGTACAACGCCAACCAGAAGTACACCTCCGATGCGGTGTCCGCCGCCATCTTCGGCCTGGTGTGCGAGGGGGCCGGGGTGCCAGTCCAGCGGTACGCCAACCGGGCGGACATGGCGGGCGGCTCCACCCTGGGCAACATCGCCAACACCCAGGTGTCCCTGAACACAGTGGACATCGGCCTGGCCCAGCTGGCCATGCACTCCGCCTTTGAGACTGCCGGTGCCGACGACACGGAATATCTGGTGCGGGCCCTGACCGCCTTCTACGGCAGCAGCCTGCGCATGGACGCCGACGGCAGCTACCGCCTGGTGTGAGACAAAAACACAAGAGCCGGGAGCCAAAATGCTCCCGGCTCTTAAACTGTAATGGGATTTTACTTTACAAGTTGACCTTTGAATACAATGGCCCGGATGGATAGATCATTCTGATCAAGCAGTACCATGCTGGCCTCTTTGCCCACCTCCAGGCTGCCGACCCGGTCCTGGATGCCGATGGACTGGGCGGGGTTGTAGGAGGCGGCCCGGACGGCGTCGGCCAGGGGGATGCCGAACTTTACCGCCTGGCGCAGGCAGCCCATCAGGCTGGTGACCGACCCGGCCAATGTCTCCGGGTGGCCCACCAAAGTGGCACGGTTTCCGTGAACTTCGATCTCCTGCTCACCGAGATCGTACCGCCCCTCAGGCATTCCCGCGGCCCGCAGGGAGTCAGAGACCAGGACCATGCGCTCCGCCCCGAACAGGCGGAAGGTCATGCGCACCACGCTTCCGTGGATGTGGACGCCGTCGCAGATCAACTCTGGCTGGATGCCGGGGGCGTCGAAGGCGGCCCCGATGACGGAGGGGGCCCGGTGATGGAGAGAGGGCATACCGTTATACAGATGGGTGACGTGGGTGGCGCCGGCCCGGAAAGCGGCGGCGGCGGTGTCGTAGTCGGCCACAGTGTGGGCGACAGACACGGTGATGCCCATCTCCACAGCCGCCTTGACAAAGTCGATGCCGCCCGGTTCCTCCGGGGCCACGGAGACCATTCTCACGCAGCCCTGAGCCGCCTCCTGCAGGCGGCGAAGCATGGGAACGTCAGGGGCATGGAGGTAGTCGGGGTTTTGCGCCCCCCGCTTCGCGTGGCAGAAGAAAGGTCCCTCCAGATGAAGACCCACTACCTCGGCGCCGCCGGGGTTCTTTGCCTGGTGGGCGGCGGCCACCCGGCAGACGGCGGTGAGCTGATCCTCCGGCAGGGTCATGCTGGCGGGGCAGATGTAGGTGACGCCCTGGCTCAGCTCGTAGTCGGCGATACGCTGCAGGCCTTCCGGTGAGGCGTCGCTGAAATCCTCGCCCACGCAGCCGTGGAAGTGGACATCCACCAGACCGGGAATCACATAGCAGCCGGCGGCGTCCAGCGTCTGGCCGTCGCCGCTGTCAGGGGAGATGAGGGGGCCGTTTGTATACACATCCCGGGCGGCAAAACCCTCCCGCAGGTCAAAGACCTGTCCGCCGGTTATCCGCATACCGTCACCCCCGCGTCGGTGAGACGGCTCAGGGCGGCCTCGTCGGCCACCACCACCACATCGCTGTGGAGCTGCAGGATAGAGGCGGGGCAGCGGGGGTCGATGGGCCCACGGAGTGCGCTGTAAAGGGCATCCGCTTTATTGCTCCCGCTGGCGATCAGCAGCACCCGGCGGGCGGCCATGATGCAGCCGATGCCCATGGTCAGGGCCTG
>JBJEYO010000036.1:0-3289 GCA_051886935.1 Candidatus Enterenecus sp.
ACATCTCCGGCGATACCGTGGAGGAGTACAGCATCCGCATTGTGAAGGTCTTTCCCGCCAGCAGCTGTGAGGACGGCCGGGACTATCTCATCCAGGTCACCGACCAGCGGCTGCTGGACGCCACCGGCGGCATCGTCCAGGGTATGAGCGGCAGCCCCATCCTGCAGAACGGCAGGCTGGTGGGGGCGGTGACCCATGTGATGGTGGACGACCCCACCAGCGGTTACGGCATCTATATCGGGCGGATGCTGGAGCAGGGCGGGGCCGTCGGCTGACGCCCCCCCGGGAAACGGAAAAAACAGGAAACCGTCGAACGATAATCAGGGAAAATTGGAAAAAATATCTTGCCATGGCGGGCATTCTGTGGTATTTTAGTGACACAGGAAAAAACTGGAACGTATTTGGCGTTTTGCCGGAAAGGAATGTCGCACATGGGAGAGCAGAAGAGAATTATCATCGCGGACGCGTCTGAGGAATTCCGTCAGATGTTTGCAGATATGGTGAAGGCGGAGGAGGACCTGACGCTGGCAGGCGAGACTGGGGACGGCGAGGAGCTGCTGCGGCTGGTGGAGACGGCCCGCCCGGACGTGGTGGTGATGGATCTGCTGCTGTCCGGCATGGACGGGCTGGAGGTGCTCCAGCGGATGGAGGGCAGCCGTGCCAGGGTGCTGGTGCTGTCCGCCTTCGCGGGCTCGGCGCTGGCCGAGCAGGTGTCCGCCCGGGGCGGCACCTATTGTATGCTGAAGCCCTGCCGGCTGACCACGGTGCTGGAGCGGGTGCGCCAGCTGGCCAGCGGCCAGGAGCTGGCGGAGGAGCCGGAGAACGGCGCCCTGGCGCTGGAGCGCCGGGTGACCGCCATCATCCATGAGATCGGCGTGCCGGCCCACATCAAGGGCTATCAGTATCTGCGGGAAGCCATCTCCCTGGTGGTGCAGGACATGGACACCATCAACGCGGTGACCAAGGTATTGTATCCCGCGGTGGCCAAGAAGTTCGGCACCACCGCCAGCCGGGTGGAGCGGGCCATCCGCCACGCCATTGAGGTGGCCTGGGACCGGGGCGACCTGGAGACCCTGCAGAAATATTTTGGCTATACCGTCAGCAACGCCAAGGGTAAGCCCACCAATTCGGAGTTTATCGCCATGATCGCCGACCGCATCTCCCTGGAGCAGGGACGGCAGATCGGCTGACCGGCGGAAGAACAGAACAGACAACAGCGCCGCCCGGCAAAATCGTCGGGCGGCGCTGTGGATTTTATGATTGCCCCGCCTGCTGCTTATGCAGCTTGTGCAGCTCTTTTTTGCGGCGGTTGGAGAACCGGTCCTCCTCGCTGTACACGCAGCCGCAGTACTTCTGCATGTAGAGTCCCAGCGCCCGGGCCTCCTCCTGCCCCTCTTTGAACCGGGGGCGGAAGTCGTAGGGGACGAACTCCACGCCGTACTTTTCACCCATGTTGGCGCCCACGGCGCAGATCAGCTCCCGGTTCTGGTAGGGGGAGATGAGCAGGGTGGTGGAGAAGCGGTCAAAGCCGTGGCCGGCGGCGTATTTCGCCGTCTCCTCCAGGCGGCGGGTGTAGCAGTAGCCGCAGCGGTGGTCGGGGTCGGCGGCCACGGCGGCGGTGAACTGCCGCAGACCGTAAAAGTCCAGCTCCCGCAGGTCCAGGCCGATGTCTTTGGCGTACTGCCGCAGGGTGTCCCGGCGGGCGCGGTACTCCTGGAAGGGGTGGATGTTGGGGTTGAACCAGAAGCCGGTGGGCTCCACGCCCTCCTCCCGCAGCTGTTTAATGCAGGCCACGGAGCAGGGGGCGCAGCAGATGTGCAGCAGCGTGCTCATGACTTCGCCCGGGACTTGGCCTTCATGCGCTGCTCGTGGTTCAGGATGTTCTTGCGCAGGCGCAGGCTCTGGGGGGTGACCTCCAGCAGCTCATCGTCGGCCAGGAACTCCAGACACTGCTCCAGGGACATGGTGCGGGGGGTGACCAGGCGCAGGGCCTCGTCGGAGCCGGCGGCACGCATGTTGGTCAGCTGCTTCTTCTTGCAGACGTTGACGGTAATGTCCTCCATCTTGGGGCACACGCCCACCACCATGCCCTCGTAGACGGGCACGCCGGGGCCGATGAACAGGGCGCCACGCTCCTGGGCGGCGAACAGGCCGTAGGCCACGGACTCGCCGGTCTCGTGGGCCACCAGGGAGCCGGTGTTCCGGCGGGTGACCTCGCCCTTATAGGGGGCGTACTTCTCAAAGACGGAGGCCATGATGCCCTCGCCCTTGGTGTCGGTCAGGAATTCGTTGCGGTAGCCGAACAGGCCCCGGGAGGGGACCAGAAACTCCAGCTTCATGCGGCTGCCCACGGGGGTCATGGACAAAAACTCGCCCTTGCGGGAGCCCAGCTTCTCCATGACGGAGCCCACATTGTCGGCGGGCACATCCACCACCACCCGCTCGATGGGCTCGCACTTCACGCCGTCGATCTCCTGGTACAGCACACGGGGGGGAGAGACCTGGAACTCATAGCCCTCACGGCGCATGGTCTCGATGAGAATGGACAGGGACATCTCGCCCCGGCCGGCCACGTTGAAGGAGTCGGTGGAGTCCTCCACCTCGGACACCCGCAGGGACACGTCCTTCAGGGTCTCCCGGAACAGGCGCTCCCGGATCTGGCGGGAGGTGACGTACTTGCCCTCCTTGCCGGCGAAGGGGGAGTCGTTGACGGAGAAGGTCATCTCCAGGGTGGGGGCGGAGATTTTGACAAACTCGATGGGCTCCACGGCGGAGGGGGCGCAGATGGTGTCGCCGATGGTGATCTCGCCCATGCCGCTCATGGCGATGATCTCGCCGGCGGCGGCCTCGGTGACCGGGGTGCGGGCCAGGCCGTCGAAGGTGTACAGGCTCACCGCCTTGGCCTTCTTGGCGGGGACGTCGGGGTTGTGGTAGTTGCACACCGCGATCTCCTGGTTCTGCCTGATGACGCCCCGCTCGATGCGGCCGATGGCGATGCGGCCCACGAACTCGTTGTAGTCGATGGAGGACACCAGCATCTGGAAGGGAGCCTCGGTGTCCGCCTCGGGGGCGGGGATATAGTTGAGAATGGTCTCAAACAGGGGGACCAGGTCGGTGCCCGGCACGTCGGGGGAGTAGGAGGCGGTGCCCTGCCGGCCGGAGCAGAACAGGGTGGGGGACTCGAACTGCTCCTCGGTGGCGTTCAGGTCCAGCAGAAGCTCCAGCACCTCGTCCATGACCTCGTGGATGCGCTGGTCGGGGCGGTCGATCTTGTTGACCACCACGATGA
>JBJEYO010000037.1:0-3229 GCA_051886935.1 Candidatus Enterenecus sp.
GTGGGTCTGCTGATCCTGGAGGCGGGGGAGACCTATACCATCCATGAGGCGGAGAAGGAAGTGGCGGTGCTGCTGTTCTCCGGCCGGGTGACCTACCGGTGGGATGGTCAGACCGTGGAGGCCGACCGCCCCGACTGCTTCCGTTACGAGGCCTACTGCCTGCTGGCCGGGCGGGGGACCGAGATCACCCTGACCGCCGCCGCCCACAGCGAGCTGTACATCCAAAAGACGGTGAACGAGAACCCCTTTGAGGCCGTCATGTATACCCCGGACGATGTCCAGGTCCAGCACGCCGGCGCCAACGGCGAGCTGATGGGCTGTATGCGCCGGGAGATCAAGACCTTCTTCGACTACGACAACGCCCCCTTCTCCAACATGGTGCTGGGCGAGGTGCTGAATTTCCCCGGGAAATGGTCATCCTACCCGCCGCACCACCATCCCCAGCCGGAGGTCTACTTCTACCGTTTCGACCACCCCGAGGGCTTCGGCGCGGGCTTTGCCAACGGTGAGATCTACCGGACGGGGCACAACGGCATGGCCGTCATCAACGAGGGCTTCCATTCCCAGGCCGCCGCGCCGGGCTATGCCATGTGCTATTCCTGGGGCATCCGCCACCTGGAGGGGGACCCCTGGCTCAAGACCCGCATCGACGATGAGGAGTACGCCTGGCTGTGGAAGCCGGACGCCAACGACCACATCTTTCAGGGCTGAAAGGGAGGAACACTATGAAAACCATTCGCCTGACCATGGCGCAGGCCCTGGTCCGTTTCCTGGAGAACCAGTACATCAGCTATGACGGCGTTGAGCATCCCTTTGTGGAGGGTGTCATCATGCTGCCGGGTCACGGCAATGTGGTGGGCCTGGGCCAGGCTCTCGCCCAGGAGGCCCACCGGATGAAGGTGTGGCAGGGCAAGAACGAGCAGGGCATGGCCCACACGGCGGTGGCCTTCGCCAAGCAGTGTAAGCGGAAGAAGATCATCGCCGTCACCTCCTCGGTGGGCCCCGGCGCGGCCAATATGGTCACCGCCGCCGCCACCGCCACCGCCAACAACATCCCGGTGCTCATCCTGCCCGGCGATGTGTACGCCTGCCGCCAGCCCGACCCGGTGCTGCAGCAGGTGGAGCAGACCTACGACCTGTCCCTGTCCACCAACGACGCCTTCCGCCCTGTGTGCCGCTACTGGGACCGGGTGACGCGGCCTGAGCAGCTGATGAGCGCCATGATCTCCGCTATGCGGGTGCTGACTGACCCGGCCAACACCGGCGCGGTGTGCGTGGCCATGCCCCAGGATGTGGAGGGCGAGGCCTGCGACTACCCCGAGAGCTTCTTCGCCAAGCGGGTCCACCGCCTGGCCCGCCGTCCGGCGGAGGAGGAGGCCATCGCCGCGGCGGCCGCCGTCATCCGGAGCGCTGAACGGCCCCTGCTGATCTGCGGCGGCGGTGTCCGTTACAGCGAGGCCCATGAGGAGTTCAGAAACTTTGCCGAGACCACCGGCATCCCCTTCGGCGAGACCCAGGCGGGCAAGAGCGCCATCGTGTGGGACCACCCCCTGAACCTGGGGGGCATCGGTGTCACCGGCTGCTCCGCCGCCAATGAGATCGCCCGTGAGGCGGACGTGATCATTGGCGTGGGCACCCGCTACACGGACTTCACCACCGCCTCCAAGTGGCTGTTCCGGGAGGACGCCAAATTTGTGAACATCAACGTGTCCGAGTTCCAGGCCCTGAAGATGGACGCCGTGCCCGTGGTGGCCGACGCCAAGCGGGCGCTGCCCGCGCTGCTGGCGGCGCTGGAGGGCTACCGCGCACCCTATACCACCCAGGTGGAGGAGGCCCGGGCCCGCTGGCGGAAGGAGCTGGAGCGCCTGGACGGCATCACCTTCGGCCCGGACTATGTCCCGGAGGTCAACGACGCCAACGCCGGCTCCGCCTTCCGCTTTGCCGAGGACCTGGACGCCGGGCTGACCCAGACCGCGGTGCTGGGCGTCATCAACCAGTGCATCGACGCCGAGGATGTGGTGATCGGCGCCGCCGGCTCCCTGCCCGGCGACATGCAGCGCATGTGGCGGCCCAGGGGCGTGGACACCTATAACATGGAGTACGGCTATTCCTGCATGGGCTACGAGGTGTCGGGCGCGCTGGGCGTGAAGTACGCCATCGGCGACCGGGATGTGTACGCCATGACCGGCGATGGCAGCTTTATCATGCTCCACGCCGAGCTGCTCACCGCCGTGCAGGAGCACAAGAAGATCAACATCTGCCTGTTCAACAACGCCAGCTACGGCTGCATCAACAACCTGCAGGTGGGCCACGGCAACGACACCCTGTGCACCGAGCTGCGCTACCGTGGGGAGGACGGCCGGTTCTCCGGCAGCTTCATGCCCGTGGACTTTGCCAAGATCGCCGAGGGCTACGGCTGCAGGTCCTACACCATCCACACCCTGGAGGAGCTGCGCGCCGCCATCGCCGACGCCAAGAAGATCGAGGGCGTTCCCGTGCTCTTTGACATCCGGGTCCTGCCCAAGTCCATGACTGAGGGCTACAGCTCCTGGTGGCGCGTGGGGGACACCGAGGTCTCCGAAAATCCCCGGAACCTGGCCGCCTATCAGGACCATCTGGCCCATGTGAAAGACGCAAGAAAGTATTGATAAGAAAGGAAGAAGGATGAGCATGGATCACATTTTGAAAATCGGTATCGTGGGCTGCGGCGCCATCGGAAAGGATCATTGCCGCCGCATCATGGACACCGTCCCCGGCGCCACTGTGGTGGCCGTTTCCGACTACGTTGCTGCCGCGGCGGATGAGACCGCCGCCAAGTACGGCATCCGCTCCTTTGGCAGCGACTGCAACGCCATGATCGCGGACCCGGAGGTGGAGGCCGTGGTCATCACCTCCATCGACCCCACCCACCACGACTATGTGATGGAGACCCTGAAGCATGAGAAGTGGTGCTTCTGCGAAAAGCCCCTGTCCCAGAACGCGAAGGACTGCGAGGAGATCATTGCCCGGGAGCTGGAGATCGGCAAGCGGCTGGTCCAGGTGGGCTTCATGCGCCGCTACGACCGTGGCTATGCGGAGATGAAGCGCATCATCGATTCCGGCGAGATCGGCGCGCCCCTGGTCATCAAGGCCTGCCACCGCAACGTGTCCCAGGGCCCGGGCTTCAAGACCGAGAACGGCATCACCAACGTGGCCATCCACGAGCTGGACATCTGCCGCTGGCTGCTGG
>JBJEYO010000038.1:0-3224 GCA_051886935.1 Candidatus Enterenecus sp.
AAGTGGAACAGGGGCAGCCGTCCCCCTTCGTACTCGTTGACGATGGTGAAGGTGGGGCTGGTCACCCGCTCCCCGATGCCCAGAGCCTGGGCCATGCCGGAGACAAAGGCGGTTTTTCCCGCCCCCAGGTCGCCGGTGAAGGCCACCACCTCCCCGCCCTTCAGGGCACGGGCCAGCCGCCCGCCCAGAGCCCGGGTCTCCTCGGGACTGTGGGTGATGAATTCCATATGTTTCACCTCGCACCGCAAATTGTAAACACTTTCGAAATAGTATAGCACAAAGCGGTCCCGTGTGCTATACTATTTTCAATCTTTTCAGGGAGGAGGCGCTGTGATGAACCCCATCCGCGGCCTGCGGGAGTTTTTCAAGAAGGGCGACGTGCTGCTGCTGGGGCTCTGCCTGCTGGCCAGCCTGGCGGGGCTGGTGCTCATTTACAGCGCCACCCGTTATGACCCCGGCCTGAACAGGCTGTTTCTCAAGCAGGCCGCCTTCATCTGCATGGGCGTGGTGGTCTATATCGTGGTCACCTTCATCGACATCGAGTTCCTGATGGAAAAGTGGTGGTGGGTGTTCCTGGCCCTGGGCATCTTCGTCATTCTGCTCATCAAGCCCTTCGGCGCCGAGGGCGACACCGGCAACCGCAGCTGGGTCTACCTGCCCGGCGTCCCCGTGGGCTTTCAGCCCGGCGAGATCGCCAAGCTGGCCTTTATCGTGGTGCTGGCCTGGCTCCTCAACCGGGAGCGAAAGCTGGGGGTCAGCCGCTTCGCCGCTATTGTAAAGTATCTTGCCTTGACTGGCCTCATGGCCGGGCTGCTGGCGGTGCTGTCCGGCGACTTCGGCATGGTGCTGGTCTACCTGTTCCTGTTCATCATCATGGCCTGGGTGGGCGGCGTCAACAAGTGGTGGTTCATCGGCGTGGGCACCGCGGCCGCCCTGGCCATCACCGCCATATGGTTCTTTATCCTGCCGGACACCAAGTACTGGACCGACTACCGCATCATGCGCTTCCGGGTGGTCTTTGACCACAGCCTGGACCCCAGCGGCGTGGGCTGGCACCAGAGCCGCTCCCTGATGGCCATCGGCTCCGGCAAGATCACCGGCATGGGCTATCTCAACGGGCGGCAAACCCAGTCCTCCCTGTCCAGCAGCCTGCCCGCCCGGCACACCGACTTCATCTTCTCCGTGTGCGGCGAGGAGTTCGGCCTCATCGGCTGTGCCCTGCTGCTCCTGCTGCTGCTGGCCATCATCCTGCGGTGCGTGTGGGTGGCCCGCCGGGCCAAGAGCCACATGTCCTGCTATATCGCCATGGGCTTCGCCGGTATGCTGATGGTACAGGTGGCCCTGAACGTGGGCATGTGCCTGTACGTCACCCCGGTGGTGGGTCTGACCCTCCCCTTCATCAGCTACGGGGGCTCCTCCACCCTGACCCTGTTCATCGCCATGGGCATCGTCTCCGGCATCAAAATGCGGCCCCTGCCCAGCTGGCTCAAAGACCGGAGCAACATATAGCGCGGCACCTGAAATGGCCGTCATGGACTTCCATGGCGGCCATTTTTTCTGCATATTTTCAGCCGGTCTGTCCATGCTATCATTACCAAGAAAAAGGAGGATCGTCCCGTGAAATACCGCGCGTTTTTTCTGTCCCTGCTGCTGACGGGCGCGCTGGTCCTGCCCGCCGCCGCCATGGCGCTCACCACCAGCTCCACCGTCCAGGCCAACTCCGCCCCCATCGCGGAAAACCTGACCCTGACCACCTACAAGGGAATCGCCATCACCAGCCGCTTCGCCGCCGTGGACCCGGACGGCGACCCGGTCACCTTCCAGGTGGTAGACTCCCCCGCCCGGGGCCAGGTAACCGTGGATGAGAACGACCCCGCCGCCTTCTGGTACACCCCCTACGAGGGCAAGAAGGGCAAGGATTCCTTCACCTATGTGGCGGTGGACGACAAGGGCAACATGTCCGAGCCCGCCACCGTGAAGATCACCATTGAAAAACAGTCCACCAAGGTCACCTATTCCGACATGACCGGCGAGGCCGCCGCCTACGCCGCCCTGCGTCTGGCCGAGGAAAACATCTATGTGGGCCGTCAAGTGGGTTCCCTTTACTGCTTTGATCCCGGCGAGACCTTCACCCGGGAGGAGTTCCTGGCCCTGGCCATGGCGGTGGCCGGCTCCGAGCCTCTGGACGGCGTCACCGTCACCGGCTTCTTTGACGACGAGAACATCTCGGTGTGGGCCAAAGGCTATGTGTCCGCCGCTCTGATGGAGGGCACGGTCCGGGGCTGCTACAACGACCAGGGCCAGGTAGTGTTCTGCGGCAGCGCCGACATCACCTGCGCCGAGGCTGCCGTCATCATTGACCGTCTGCTGGCCACCGGCGATGTGTCCGCCCAGCCCACCATGGCCGCCCCCGCCTGGGCCGCCCAGTCCGTGGCCAACCTGGAGACCGTGTCGGTCATCCCCGACGGTGCAAACATGAGCGCCCCCCTCACCCGGGCCGAGGGTGCCCAGATGCTCTCCGCCATGCTGGATGTGGTGGAGGCCCGCCAGTCCAGCGGCTGGTTCTGGTAAACACCTGACAAAAAGGGCGCGCCCGACGGCGCGCCCTTTCTGTTTATTCATCAGTCCTCGTCAAAGCGGGGCAGCTCACGGGTCTGCTCCACGGCGTCCCCCTCATAGGGGAACTCCTCGGGCACCGCCGCGGTCATGTTCTGGCGGTACTGCATCTCCTGCCACTGCTCCTTGGTGATGAGCAGTTGCCGGGGCTTGGAGCCCTCAAAGGGACCCACCACGCCCTTCTCCTCCATCTGGTCCACCAGCCGGGCAGCCCGGCCGTAGCCCAGCTTCAGCCGGCGCTGGAGCATGGACACAGAGGCCTGTCCCACCTCCAGAACCACGTCAATGGCGGCGGGCAGCAGCTCGTCGTAGTCGCCCTCACCCGCAGAGGGATCGGAGCCGCCCACACCCTTGGCGTTTTTCTCCTTCTCCTCGGCGTGGCGCTCAATCTCGTGCATGACCTCCTCGTCGTAGTGGGCGGAGCCGCTCTCCTTGACGAAGTCCACCACATTGGCCACCTCCTCCTCGGAGATGAAGCAGCCCTGGATTCGCTGGGGCTTGCCCATACCCAGAGGGGCGTAAAGCATATCACCTTTACCTACCAGCTTTTCCGCGCCGGTGGTGTCCAGAATGATGCGGGACTCCAGAGAGGAGGCCACGGCGAAGGC
>JBJEYO010000039.1:0-17031 GCA_051886935.1 Candidatus Enterenecus sp.
CTTGCACACCAGCTGGTCGATCAGGCTGTTGACCTCGGCGGCCACGTCCGCGTCAATCGCAGCGATCTGGCCCAGCTTCACGCCGCAGACCTGCAGCAGATAGCTGCGGGCGGCAGCGGGAACGTCATCAAACTCCTCGTCGTCCAGGGCGATCTCAATGGCCTCGTAGACCAGGTCGTCCAGGGTGTACTCGTCAGCGCTCTCGAAGCCCAGCTCCACGCCGCACAGCTTCTCCAGGCAATTGCGGAGGGAGGCGGGAATGTCGGCATACTCCGCGTCGGCCAGGGCGACCTTGATGGCCTCATACTCCAGACCCTCGATGGTGTGGTCGCCGGTCTCAAAGCCCAACTCAATGCCGCAGAGCATCCGCAGGTAGTCGCGGAGGGAGGCGGGGATCTCATCGTAGGTCTCGTCCGCAAGTGCGGCCTTGATGACCTCATAGACCAGGCCGTCCACGGTGTAGCTCTCGTAGGCCGCGCCTCTGTCCAGCTTGTTGCCGCACAGATTGATCAGGTAGTTGCGGACAGCCTGGGGAATATCATCATAATCGCCGCCGTTGATGGTCAGCTTGATGGAGCTGAACAGGAAGCTGTTCTGCTCCTCCACAGAAAACTCTTCCCAGGCAGCGCCGTACTCATCCGCCAGAGCCGTTCTGGCCTCCGCGATGATGCCGTCCGCCAGAGTCACAACGGTGTAGCCGTTGATCTCGGTGGTTCTGGTCTTTTCGATGATGTAATCCCGCAGCCCGGGAACGGCAACATCCTCGACCACAGCGGTGTTCTCGATCTTGTCGATGATATAGTCCACCAGGCCGGCGACCGTCACATCATTGGTGGGGTCTTCGTCGCCGCCGCCGATGACCACGGTGTTCTGGGCCTTCTCAATGACCTCATCGGCCAGCGCGTCGCACAGGTCAACGATCAGGCCATAGAGGGCCTCGTTGTTGCCCAGCACCTGCTTGTCAGCGGTCTCGCCGCCGATGACCAGGGTGTAGGTGTCGCTCTCCTCATCATAGGCGATCTCGCCCTCGCAGCCCCAGAAGAACTCATAGGGCAGATAGTAGCCGGGGATGACGCGGGAGCGCTGCTGGGTCAGGGTATTGGCCGCGACCCACTCCTCAACGGCGGCGCTCAGCAGCGCGTTAAAGGCGACGGCGTCCAGCTCGCCCTTCAGGGCGTCGATGACGGAGTTGGCGTTCAGGGCGCTCTGCACGCGGGTCTCCAGCTCGCCCTTGACCTCGTCGTTCTCCAGCGCGGCCGCAATGACCTGCTCCAGGGCGGCGGTATAGGACTCCTGGATCTCCTGAGTGATGCGCAGCTTCACACAGCTGTTGGTGCCGTCATACTTGTACTCCACCAGGTCCTCGCCGACCAGGCTCAGGCCGACATACATGGGATAAGTGTGGGGATAATTGACGGTGGACCCGGAATAGTCGTTGTCGGGATCGGCGAAGGTGATGGTCACCACGCCATCCATCCAGACGCTGGAGGTCCACTCGGTGTTCGCCTTCAGGTCGGCGTACATCTCTCTGGCCAGGGCGGAGGCGATGGACTTGGCGTCGGCCTTCTTGCTGCCGCTGTAAGAGGCGTTGCCGTTGGCCTGATCCACCACGATGACATAGTCTCTGCCCGCCACGGTGACGGTCACGTTGCCGGTATAATACTTGCCCTCGTCATCGCGGAAGTTGGCCCACAGGCTCTGGCCCGCGGCGACGACCTCGTCATACACGCTGTCAGCGATGTCTTCGATGTCCTCCCGGGAGATGTTCACATCCTGCAGGGCGTCCACGACATCCCGCACGATCTCTTTCACTTCCGCCACGGTGAGACCGGGGATGATCCCGGCGGCGGTCTCCGCGGCAGTCTTGATGATCTCAGCCACCAGGTCATCAGTGACGCCCACAAGGACAGTCAGATCCTGCTTGCGCTCGGCGTTGCCGGCCGCGTTTTCAAACTCGGGGTTACCGTTGAAGATCATGGTGCCCACGGAGCCATAGAAGATGCTGTTCTCATCGTTCTCGGGGTCGGGCACTCTGACCGTAACACCCAGATAGTCTCCATTGACCTGCTCGATCGCCGCTCTCATGGCATTGCCGATATAGTCCGCCTTGGCAAGCCACACGGCGTACAGGGTGAAGCTGGTGTTGCTGGTGGAAGCGCTCATGCCATACTTCAAAGTGGCGGGACCATTGGGGAGAACGGCCCAGCCCAGGAAGACATAGCCATCCTTCGTGGGCTCCTCTTCAATAATCGGGAAGAGGTTGTTATCGACCTGCTGAACGCGCTTGGTGGCCTTGCCGTTGGCGAACACACCGCCGTTGGCGTCATAGGTCAGGGTATAGGTGGTATGGGGCAGCGGAGTGACGGGCTCCTCCTTCACCATCCAGGCCAGACGGTGGATCACCGCGGCCACCTGGGCACGGCTGGAGTTGCTGCGGGGATAGAACTTTCCGTTGGTGAAGCCCTTCACCAGGCCATAGGCCTGGCAGTTGGCCACGGCCTCCTTGGCGTAGGCGCGAATGTTGCTCTCGTCCAGGAAGGGCTCGGTGGAGCCGTTCTTCTCATGGACCATGCCGGTCTTCTCGGAATAATAATTGATGTACCGGTCCATGATGACGCACATGTCCTCACGGGTGATGGGGTCGGCGGGGCCGAAGTAGCCGTTGCCGTAGCCCAGCACCAGGCCCTTCTCGCTGGCCCAGGTCACGGCGCCGGTGTACCAGGTGTTGGCCGGCACATCGTTGAACACCGTCACGCTGTTGTCCAGCTCGGCGCCGTCCAGACGGGCCAGCACCAGGGCGAACATGGCGCGGTTCATGGTCTTGGAGGGCTGGAACTGGGTATCGCTGGTACCCACGAAGTAGCCCTGGGATGTGACGAACTCCACATCCTCATAGTACCAAGAGCCGGACTTGACGTCCACGAAGTCTTCCACGCCCACAGCCATCGCAGTGAACGGGAGCATGGTCAGGACCATGCACAGCGCCAGCACAAGGCAAAGAATACGCTGTTTCTTCATACTGTTTCCTCCTGTGTAATTAATTTGCGCGCTTGCGCTTTGTCAACTGGTTTGAGGGGAGGCTGCCCTTCTCCCCCAGGCGGGCCGCGCGCGCAGTCCGCCATTTATCAGTAGAGGTATTATAACATGCCCAATTGGAAAAAACAACTCAATTTCTCATGAAAACAGTAAAAAAGGGGGGGAGTTCCGCAGATTGCTCTCTCCTGTCATTTCCCGGCCTTTTCCCCGGGGAAATCCTCTACATTGTTTCCATTATAGTATTCTTTAAGAAAGTTTGCAATAGGGAATGTTATCTTTAAGATACCCTAAAAGGGAGCTGATAGAATTGAGCGTTGACCCGCGCGCCTTAGGTGACACCATCCGCGCCGCCCGCATGAAAAAGGGGCTTACCCAGGAGCGGCTGGCCGAGATACTGGACATCACCCCCATCCATCTGAAAAACATTGAGGGCTCCCGGCGGAAGCCCTCTGTCCCTCTCTTGTTTCAAATGATGGAGATTCTGGATTTTTCTGTGGACGCCCTGGTCTTTCCGGAGCGGCCGGGCGACCGCGCCCTGCACACCGCCGGCCTGACGGAAAAGGAGACCGAGGCTCTGGCCCGGCTCATCGACGCCATGCGGGAATGAGAACGCGGGGGCGGCGCGTGCGCGCCGCCCCCGTTTTTTCAGCTCTCCATGTGCTTTCCCAGGAACCCCGCCGCGGTTTGGGCCAGCTTCAGCTCCACCTCGCCGGGGGCGGGCACCTCCCTGTCGGACACGAACAGCACGCAGCCCAACACGTCCCCCTCCGAGAGAATGGGCACCGCCACCAATACCTGGTACCGCTCCCCGTCCTCGCACAGCGGGACCGTCCGGCCCGCCGGACGGGCGCTCTGCCGCTCCTCCATGATCTGCTCCACCTGGGGAGACACCCGCTTGTCCATCACATCCCGCCGGGGTATGCCCCCCGCCGCGATACAGCTGTCCCGGTCGGTGATGACCGCCGGCAGCCCCGCCACCCGGCTAAGGGTCTCACACAGCTGGGCAGCAAAATCGGACACATCCCCCAGCTGGGAATACTTCTTGAAGATCACGCCGCCCTCCCGGTCGGTGTAGATCTCCAGCGGGTCGCCCTCCCGGATACGCATGGTGCGGCGGATCTCCTTGGGGATCACCACCCGCCCCAGATCGTCGATCCTTCTTACAATACCTGTCGCCTTCATAGCTTCTAACCTCTCCAACTGTTCTGATCAAGCCCTTCTGCCGCGGCTTCGGGCGGAACTTACTCTGCTGGTAGTATTTGCGCGCCAAAACCAGTTATTCTGGAAAATTCATGCGTCCGCGCGCCCCTGCGTCCCGGCGGAAAAATTTTTCGCTTTTTTGAAAATAGGGGGTGGCGGAACGGCGGCGCCCGTGCTATAATGCCTGTATAAGATTATCAATAATCAATCTTATTAAAATTAAAGGAGGATCATCCTATGAGCAAGTACGCCGGAACCCAGACCGAGAAGAACCTGGCCACCGCTTTCGCCGGTGAGTCCGAGGCCCGCAACAAGTACACCTTCTTTGCCTCCGTGGCCAAGAAAGAGGGCTACGAACAGATCGCGGCCCTGTTCCTGAAGACCGCCGACAACGAGAAAGAGCACGCCAAGATGTGGTTCAAGGAGCTGAACGGCATCGGCGACACCGCCGCCAACCTTGAGTCCGCCGCCGACGGCGAGAACTACGAGTGGACCGACATGTATGACGGCTTCGCCAAGACCGCCCAGGAGGAGGGCTTCCCCGAGCTGGCCGCCAAGTTCCGCCTGGTGGCCGCCATTGAGAAGCACCATGAGGAGCGCTACCGCGCCCTGCTGAAGAACGTGGAGCTGGCCCAGGTCTTTGAGAAGAGCGAGGTCAAGGTGTGGGAGTGCCGCAACTGTGGCCACATCATCGTGGGCACCAAGGCTCCCGCCATCTGCCCCACCTGCAACCATCCCCAGAGCTACTTTGAGGTCCACTGCGAGAACTACTGAGCCTGCATACATACGCGGAGGGGGCCGCGCACCATCGGTGCGCGGCCCCCTTTTCTTTTTGTTATGACACCGCCGTCAGCCCCAGGGGCTCCGTCCCGGTGACGCGATAGAGCACGCCGGTCTCCACCGGACCGCCCGCCGCGGCGGACAGGGACTCCGCCAGCTCCCCGCTGCACCCGTTCACATAGAGGTAACCCGAGCCCGTCCGCTCCAGCTCCGCCAGGATGGCCGCCAGGTCCGTCTCCCCGTCCCCGGTCAGCGCCAGGGTACAGAAGGAGATGGGAGAGGCCTCGTTGGTGACGATGGGGTTCATGGAGGTCTGGTAGATGCACAGCAGCACCCGGGTGTCCGGCTCGTCCAGGGGCAGGTCCTCCACCGCGGTCAGAAAATCGCTGTACCGCTGGCGGTAACTCTCCCGCAGCTCGATGCGCTGGGCGTCCAGATAGTCGTAGACAAACCGGCGGTACATCTCATAGTAGGCGCCGCAGGACAGGATCACCGCCGCCGTCACCGCCAGCGCCGCGGCCCTCCGGCGGCCCAGCGACGCCTCCGGCGCGCTGCCCGTGGCCTGACCGCTGACGAAGGTACACAGCAGCATCAAAAGGCCGATGTGGGCCGGCGCGCAGTAGCGGGTCATGAGCGTCAGCGCCTTCACCGGCTCCAGATACCCGGTCTCAGTGTAGAACATGGTGAACTGGCCCACCATGACTACCAGATAGATGACCACCAGGGTGACCGCCATGAACACCAGCAGCCGCCCGCCCTTCTTTTTGGGTACGAACCCGAACTTCCACAGCAGCAGAGCCCCCGCGAACAGGATCAGCACCAGCACCACCGGCGGTATGTCCAGCACCGGAGTGCTCTCCCGGTGGATGGGCGTACAGAGGAAGGCCTTGGCATAGGACACCAGGTAGCCCCGGTTGTTGCCCGAGGTCAGGAACACCCCGTCCGCCAGCTCCTGAAGGCGCTGGCCCACGGTGGCGTAGAAGTTGCCCACCAGGGCGGTGGAGCGCTCGTTCAGGCCGCAGAACACCGACCAGCTCACCTTGCACAGGGCGATCCCGCCGCCCCAGGCCAGGGCGAAACGCCAGCCCCCCCGCTCCTTCAGCCACCACAGGCACCAGAAGCCCAGGGCCAGGGCGGCCCACAGGATGCCGATGGACTTCACCAGGGTCAGGCACATGGCCAGCACCAGCAGCTTGGCCTTCCAGAAGCCCGGATGGGCCTCGCTGCGGCACACCGTCAGGCTGAGAGTCAACCCAAACACCATGGCCATCAGCGGGTCCACGCACAGGGCGCGGTACCAGGAGGTGCAGGCCACGCCGGGCAGCACCACGGCGCAGAGGCAGGCCGCTGCGGCCATGACCAGGTTCCAGGGCTTTCTGCCCGTGCGGAAGCGGTCGGCCACTCCAAACAGCAGCAGGGCGCCGAAGATATAGTAGCCCATGAAGATATAGTTTTCCCCGTACTCCCCGGCCAGGTGGGTGAACCACCACCAGATGAGCTGGGCCATGGGGGTGTAGTCCCCGAAGCGGGAAGCGGGGTTGCTGTGCAGAGGGGCGTAGCCGTCCCGGTAAAAGAGGCTCTTGGTGTCGGGGCCCCAGAAGTTGTAGCCGTCCCACTCCAGGATCTGCTCGTTCCGCAGACAGAAGCACATGACTGCCAGGCCCAGCACGCACACCCACAGGTGGGAATCGCAGAGGATGCGGCGCAGCTGTCCCTGGAGGGCGGCGGTGCCCTGAGCCCGGGTCATGCGCCCCATGAGCCACAGGGCCCACACACCCGCCGCCAGCCACAGCCAGTCAATGGCGGACAGGGCGTTGAAAAAGGCCAGCACATACAGCACCAGCCCCATGGCACACAGCAGAGGGGCCAGCACGCCCAGAATGGTGTCCTCAAAGCGCCAGGCCAGCGCCACGGCCACCGCGAGAACCGCCAATATCGTGACCACGCCCACGGGCAGCCCCTCCCCTCTCCGGTAAAATTTCATGTGATATTATGCCATAACCCGCCCCAAAAGGCAAGCCCCCGGCAGGCGGCATCGCCCTCCGGAACGGGGCGGTGGGGGCATCGCCCCCTACGGCCAGACCATCGGTGCGCCAGTCATTCTGCCCTCTGCATTCCGCATTTCTAATTCCCCGGCGCTTTTCAAAACAACACGCCCCCGCCGCGGCCGCGGCGGGGGGCGTGTATCGTTCTTGATCTGTGTCAGCGGCGGCAGTCCGCCACGCTCTCCCCCTCAATGAGGGTGAAGGGGACGTTCTCATGGACGGGCGGGCAATCTCCGTCCATCCGCTCCAGCAGGATGTCGGTGCCCCGCTCCGCCATGCGGCGGGTCTCCTGCCGGATGGTGGCCAGACGGGGGGTCAGGAACTGCCCGATGAGAATGCCGTCATAGCCCATGACCGAGATGTCCTCCGGCACCCGCAGGCCCCGGTCCCGGATGGCCCGGATCACCCCCACCGCCATCACGTCCGCCAGGGCGAAGATGGCAGTCAGGTCCGGGCTGCGGTCCAGCAGCCGGCCGGCGGCGGCGTAGGCGTCGTCCATGGAGTAGCGGCAGGGCTCGCAGCAGCGGTCCTCCTCAAAGGGCAGGCCGTGCTTCTCAAAGCTGCGGCGGCAGCCCACGATGCGGCGGTAGCCGATCTGGGAGCAGGACCAGTTGCCGCCCAGCAGTCCGATTCGCCGGTGGCCCCGGCTCACCAGGTAGTCCACCGCCTGCTCCGCCGCCGCCTCATCGTCGGTGGTCAGGCTGGACAGGTTGGGATGCCCCAGCTCCGCCGCGCTGTTGGTCAGCAGCACACAGGGAACGGCGATGCCTTCAAAATCCCGCTGGAAGAACTCCAGGTCGCCCCCCAGAAACAGGACGGCGGGGGGCTTGTATTCCCGGCATACCTGCTGGGCGAAGGCCACCTCGTTGGCGTCCTCGTCCAGGTAGTAGAGGGCGGCGTCCAGCCCCTTGTCCTGCATCCGCTGCTGGGTCTGCTCCACCATATCGGCGAACAGCAGGTTGCGGCTGCCCTTGACGATGACGGCCACCCGGCGGCCGCTCTGCTGCTTCAGATGGCGGGCGTTGCTGTTGGGCTGGAAGCTGTACCGCTCCAGCACCGCCAGCACCCGCTCCCGGGTGGCGGGGCTCACATCCGGGTGGCCGTTGAGCACCCGGGACACCGTAGCCACGCCGCAGCCGGACAGCCGGGCAATGTCCTTGATGGTCACGCCCTCACCTCCTTACAGCGATGGAATCGGGCTCAGCCCTTCACGGCGCCGGCGGCCACGCCCTTGATGATGTGCTTCTGGCAGGTGAGGTAGAACACGATCACGGGGATGATGGACAGCAGGATCAGGGCCATGGTGGCGCCCAGATCCACGGTGCCGTAGCTGCCCTTCAGGTACTGGATGTGGATGGGGATGGTGCGGTACTCGTTGATGTCCAGCACCAGATAGGGGAGCAGGTAGTCGTTCCAGATCCACATGATCTCCAGGATTCCCACAGAGATCATGGTGGGCTTGAGCATGGGCACTACCACCTGGAAATAGGTGCGCAGCGGGCCGCAGCCGTCGATGGCGGCGGCCTCCTCGATCTCCAGGGGGATGCTCTTGGCAAAGCCCACAAACATGAAGATGGCCAGGCCCGCTCCGAAGCCCAGATAGACGATGGGGATGGTCCAGGGGGTGTTCAGCTTCAGGGTGTCCGCGGTCTTGGACAGGGTGTACATCACCATCTGGAAGGGGACCACCATGGAGAACACGCACAGGAAGTAGATGATCTTGCAGAACAGGTTATTGACCCGGGCAATGAACCAGCCGGCCATGGAGGTGCAGAGCAGGATGAGCGCGGTGGACAGCACGGTGATGATCACGCTGTAAAGGACGCTCTTCCAGAAGGGATAGTTGCCGAAGGTCATGCCCTTGATGAAGTTCTGGAATCCGGCCCACATCTCCCCGGCGGGGAGGGCGAAGGTGTCGGTCTTGACATAGGTGTTCAGCTTGAAGGAGTTGATCACCACCATGATGACCGGCATCACCCAGATGATGCAGACCACGGCCAGCAGCACCGACAGGATGGTCTTGTTACGGCGCTCTGTGGACAGGGTACGCACTTTCTTGTCGTTCATTACTGCTGCACCTCCTTCTTGCGGGTATAGGCCAGCTGGGCCAGGCCCAGCGCGGCCACCAGGATAAAGAAGATAACGGCCTTGGCCTGGGCGGTGCCCTTGGCGGCGGACGCGGAATTGTAGAAGGTGTTGTAGATGTTCAGAGCCAGCATCTCAGTGGTCTTGACCGAGGTGCCGCCCGCCTGGATGGTGATGGGCTGGCCGCCGGTCAGGGCCAGGTTCTGGTCGAACAGCTTGAAGCCGTTGGTCAGGGACAGGAAGGTGCAGATGGTGATGGAGGGCATGACGTTGGGGATGGTGACCTTGAACAGGGTCTGCATCCTGGAGGCGCCGTCGATCTTGGCCGCCTCCAGCATATCCCCCGGCACATTCTGCAGTCCCGCGATGTATATGATCATCATATATCCGATCTGCTGCCAGCACACCAGGATGATCAGTCCCCAGAAGCCGTATGTCGTATTCAGGAGGATGGATGTCCCGAAGTGGGAGAGGATGCCGTCAAAGATCATGGACCAGATGTAGCCCAGCACAATGCCGCCGATCAGGTTGGGGGCGAAGAACACCGTGCGGAACAGGTTGGAGCCTCTGATCCCCTGAGTCAGCAGGTAGGCCACCGCAAAGGCCAGCACGTTGATGATCACCAGGGACACGATGGCAAAGAGTGCGGTGAACCAGAACGCGTGGCGGAAGGAGGCGTCCTGGAAGGCCTTCACATAGTTTCCGATGCCGATGAACTCCGCGTCGGAGATGAGCTTGAACTGACAGAAAGACAGGTAGATGCCCTGGATAAAGGGCCAGACGAAGCCGATGATGAATGCGAAGGTCACCGGCCCCAGAAACAGCGGCCACCACCGGCTGATGGTCCGCTGAAGGGAGGTCCTGTTGCCCCGCTTCTTTCCTTTCACGATGTTTCAACTCCCCTTCTCATTTCATTTCTGCCGCCTGTTCCGCCCCCGTGCGGGGGCGCGGGACGGCGGTCTCCCGGTCATACGCGAAGCGGGGCGGGCGAATTCGCCCGCCCCGCCATTTGAATATTTTTTTGCTTGCTCCGGATCAGCCGTTCACGGCCTGATACTGGGTGGCCCAGCCGTCCACGATGGCGGTGCGGACGATCTCCCAGTTGGCGTCGGTGGGATCGGCGTTGTACTGGTTCAGAGCGGAGACGAACACGGCGCGGTACTCGTCAACGTTGGGCTGATAGTTGGTGGCCCAGTTCATGACGTAGCAGCCGTTGGCGGCGTACTCGTTGGCGGCGGCCAGGAAGCCGTTGGTGGACTCCGCAGCGTTCTTATAGGGCATGACGCCGAAGGTGTCGACCAGCATACGGGAGGCCTCGGGATCGGTGACGCACCAGACCATGAAGTCCATGGTGGCCTTCTGATCCTCGGCGGAAGCCTTGGCGTTGATGGCCCAGCAGTTCTCAGTGCCGCAGTTCAGACCGGCCTTCTCCTCGCCGGCCACGCCGCAGTAGTAGGGGATCATGCTGGCGTTAGCCACGGTCTCGGACACGGCGGAATACTCCCAGGAGCCGTTGACGAAGAACACGGCCTTGCCGGTCTTGAACTCGTTCTCGGCGTCATGGCCGCCGGTGGCCAGCTCGTTGCGGGACACGGTGCTGTTCTCAACGCAGAGGTCATAGAGGTTGCGGAAGTTGTCCACATAGTTGCCGGAGATGGTGGCGGGGCACTCGGTCCAGGCCTCGCCCTCCTGATCATAGTAGTACTCCAGGTTGATCATGTGGCCGGTGAAGCGCCAGGAAGAAGAGGGATCCATGTCGCAGGAGGTGAAGGCATCGAAGCCCAGCTCGGCGGCGCGGGCGTGGATGTCCTCAACAACGGCCTTCAGGGTCTCGAAGTTGGTGATCTCGTCCAGGG
This sequence comes from Candidatus Enterenecus sp., assembly GCA_051886935.1. Classification (GTDB taxonomy): domain Bacteria; phylum Bacillota; class Clostridia; order Oscillospirales; family Oscillospiraceae; genus Enterenecus. Next base: position 11,003 of record JBJEYO010000039.1, read on the forward strand.
AGTGGCCGGCCTGCTCCAGCAGGTCAACGTTGACGATGATGCCGTAGCACTCATAGCAGTAGCCGATGGAGCACAGCTTGCCGTTCTCGTCATACAGGTTGTAGGCGTCGGTGTTCAGCTCGTTGGCGATGGCGGTGCCGGTCAGATCCAGAGCATAGTCAGCCCAGGTCTTGACGCCCTCCATGTTGCCGATGTTGAACAGGGTGGGGGGAGCGGACTTGTCCATCTCGGCGGTCAGGGTCTGGCTGTAAGTACCGGAAGCGGCGGTGACCACCTTCACGGGCACGCCGGTCTCCGCGGTGTACATCTCGGCCACCTTCTGGAGCACCTCGTCGGACTCGGGCTTGAAGTTCAGCCAGTAGACGGAGCCGGTAGCGGGGGTCTCATCGCCGCCGGTGGTGGACTGGCTGGGGGCGGGGCTGTTGCCGGAACTGCTCTCAGCAGGCTTGTTGCTGGAGCAGCCGGCCAGCAGGGACAGGACCATCAGCATGGCCAGACCCAGGGCAAGCAGTTTCTTCTTCATTGCAATTTCCTCCTATTAGCGTTTAAGATACAGGGTCCGGAATCGTTTCCAGTCCCTTAAAGCCTATTATAGCGCGTCCTTTTGAAAAGGCAAGGGAATTTTGTCAAAAATCGCTAAAATTGTCTGAAGCGACAAGGGCTATCACGCCGTTTTGAACAAATCGACGAAAACGCAGCCCCGCTGAAAACCCCTTCCGGGCGGGAAAGGGGTTGGGCCGTGCCCTCCCCCGGGGCTTACGTCCCTGACCGCAGGCCGCCCCTGCGGCCAGGCCATCGCCGGAAAGCTAATTCCTAATTCCCGGCGGCCCGCTCGCCGGCCAGGCTGCGGGCGAACAGGGCCCGCACCTCGTCAACGCTGTCGGTCTGGCCCAGGGCCCACATGAGCTTGGTGACGGCGGCCTCGGTGGTCATGTCATAGCCCTGGATCACCCCCTGGGCCAGGGCCTTCTGCCCCGCCTGGTACAGGGTGAAGTCGCTGCTCTCGTAGAGGCACTGGCTGCACACCACCACCGCCATGCCCGCCTGGACGGCGGCGTGGAGCTTTTCGATCAGGTTGCGGCGGATGAAGTGGAGCCCGCCGGCGCCGAAGGCCTCGATGACCACGCCCCGGTAGTGCATGCCCAGCAGCATGTCGAAAATCTCCGGATTGAGCCCCGGGGTCAGCTTGATGAGGAACACCTCCCGGCACAGCTCGTCCCGCAGCAGGCAGGGGCCCTCCGCCGCCGGGGGCAGCGCCCCCCCGTTAATGGTCAGCCCCGCGCCGCTGACAGTGGCCACCAGGGGCCAGTTGACGCTGTGGAAGGCACCAAAGTTGGTGGTGTGGGTCTTCACCGCCCGGCAGCCCAGCATCACCTTCCGGTCAAAGGCCAGGAACACCCCCGGACGGCCGGAGGCGGCCATGGCGAAAGCGGTGCGCAGGTTGTCCAGCCCGTCGGTCAGGGGGTGGTCGATGGGCAGCTGGGCCCCGGTGAGCACCACGGGTATGGAGATGCCCAGCACCATAAAGGACAGCACCGAGGCGGTGTAGGCCATGGTGTCAGTGCCGTGGGAGATGACGATTCCGTCAAAGTCCTCCCTGGCCTCGTACACATGGCGGGCGATGAGCCGCCACTCCTCCGGCTGGATATTGGAGGAGTCCAGGTGCAGGATGTCCCGCACCGTGAGATCGTAGCTGTCGGGCAGGCCCCCCAGGTAGTGGGTCAGCCCCTCCCCGTCCAGGCCGGGGGCCAGGCCCTCGGCGGTCTGCCGGGAGGCGATGGTGCCGCCGGTGGTCAGCAGTAAAATGCGTTTCATGCACATCCCTCACATTCGGCAACAGTATACCGGAATCCGGCAGATTTTGCAATACTTGCGCGGGGGCGCGGATGCTGTTATAATTTGGACAGCATTACAGACAGGAGGACTATCCCTTTTATGAAATACGATCTTTTGGTCATCGGCGGCGGCCCGGCGGGGCTCACCGCCGCCATACACGCCCGTGTGCGGGACAAGTCGGTGCTGGTGGTGTCCAACGAGCCCACCGCCAGCCCCCTGTGCAAGGCCCCTGAGATGGAGAATTACCCCGGCCTGCCCCATGTATCCGGGCTGGAGCTGGTGGAGCGGCTGATGGACCAAGCCGAGGGTCTGGGTGTTCAGCTGCGCCGTGGCCGGGTGCTGAGCCTCATGTCCATGGGGAACGCCGTCATGGCCTCGGTGGGCAGCGATGTGGTGGAGGCCGCCGCCGCCGTCCTCACCGTGGGGGTGGCCCGGTCCGTCCCCCTGAAGGGGGAGGAGCGGCTGCTGGGCCGCGGGGTCAGCTACTGCGCCACCTGCGACGGCATGTTCTACCGGGGCAGGCCCATCGTGGTGGCCGGCAACGCCCCCGACCTGGAGGAGGAGACGGAATACCTGCGCTCCATCGGCTGTCAGGTCACCTCCGTCCGCCTGCCCGGTCTGGAGATTCTGGGGGAGAACAAGGTCACCGCCGTGCGCACGGCAGATGGGGCTGAGATCCCCTGCGACGGGGTGTTCCTGCTGCGCTCCGCCATCGCCCCCGCCCAGCTGGCCCCCGGCCTGGAACTGGAGGACGGCTATGTCAAGGTGGACGGGCACATGGCCACCAATCTGCCCCGGATCTACGCCGCCGGCGACTGCACCGGCCAGCCCCTCCAGCTGGCCAAGGCGGTGGGCCAGGGCCAGCTGGCCGCCCACTGGGCCCTGTGTGACTGGATCGACAAAAAATGATTTCCGAATCTTTTGGTTTGTCTATTGAAATTTTTGTGTAAAGATGATACCATTACAATAACGGGGACTCCCCCGAAACGAATAAGGAGTGATACAATATGGTCAAGGTAATTATGGGCCGGAAGGGCACCGGCAAGACCAAGCAGATGATCGACTTGATCAACACAGCTGTGGACACGGAGCATGGCAACGTGGTGGCCATCGCCCACGACTCCAAGCTGACTTTTGATATTAGCTATAAGATTCGCCTTGTGGACACCTCCGACTACATCATCCCCAACTACGACACCCTGAAGGGCTTCCTCTACGGCCTGTACGCCAGCAACTACGACATCACCCATGTGTTCATCGAGAGCCTGAACAAGCTGGTTCCCACCGTGGGCAACGAGGATCTGGTGCCCTTCCTGGACTGGCTGGAGGCCTTCTCCCAGAAGTGCGGCATCAAGTACACCGTCTCCATCAGCGACGACGCGGCCAACGCCTCCGAGGGTGTTCGCAAGTATTTCTGATATGGTCTGAACTCAGGGCGGCTTGTGCGAGCCGCCCTGTTCTTCTACCCCCTGTTTTTCCTCACGGCAACCGGAACGCAAGGAGGCGCTTATGAGACTGACATTTTTCGGCGCGGCCAAGGCCGTCACGGGCAGCTGCCACTGCGTGGAGTGCGGCGGCAGAAAGCTGCTGGTGGACTGCGGGCTGCAGCAGGGCCAGGACGAGTGGGACAACCGCGTGCTGGACTTCAACCCCGCCGACATCGACCATGTGGTGGTCACCCACGCCCACATCGACCACTCCGGGCGGCTGCCCCTGCTGGTCAAGCAGGGCTTCGCCGGCAACATCTACTGCACCCGGCTCACCGGGGACCTGCTGTCCATCATGCTGCGGGACTCCGCCCACATCCAGGAGAGCGACGCCGCCTGGGAGAACCGCAAGGGCCAGCGGGCGGGCAAGGAGCCGGTGGAGCCCCTGTACACCCTGGCCGACGTGGAAAAGACCATGCGCCACGTCATCACCGTGGAGTACGGCCAGGAGCTGGACCTGGGGGACGGCATCCGCCTGCGCTTCACCGACGCCGGGCACCTGCTGGGCTCGGCCAGCGTGGAGATGTGGCTCACCGAGGCGGGCGAGACCCGGAAGATCGTCTTCTCCGGCGACATCGGCAACCGGGAGCAGCCCATCATCCGGGATCCCCAGTACATCACCGAGGCCGACTATGTGCTCACCGAGAGCACCTACGGCGACCGGCTCCACGACATGGCGGAGAAGCCGGACTACGCCGCCGACCTGGCCGTCATCATCGACGAGACCCTGAGCAAGGGCGGCAACGTAGTCATCCCCTCTTTCGCCGTGGGCCGCACCCAGGAGCTGCTCTACTTCATCCGTGAGATGAAGGAGCAGGGTCTGGTGAAGAAGGTCCCCGACTTCCCCGTCTATGTGGACTCCCCCCTGGCGGGCGAGGCCACCCACATCTTCTCCGGCGACCTGCGGGGCTATCTGGACGAGGAGGCTATCGAGGCTCTGAAGGACGGGCACCTGTTCCGCTTCCCCGGCCTGTGCATCACCGAGAGCGGCGAGGAGTCCAAGGCTCTGAACACCGACCCCACCCCCAAGGTCATCATCTCCGCCTCCGGCATGTGCGACGCCGGACGCATCCGCCACCATCTGAAGCACAATCTGTGGCGGCCCGAGTGCGCCATCGTGTTCGTGGGCTTCCAGGCCCAGGGCTCCCTGGGCCGCCGCCTGCTGGATGGCGTGAGCAAGGTCAAGCTGTTCGGCGAGGAGATCGCCGTCCGGGCCAGGATCGTCAACTTCCCCGGCCTCAGCTCCCACGCCGACCGGGACGGGCTGCTGCGCTGGATCAACGCCTACTCCCCCAAGCCCCGCCAGGTGTTCGTGGTCCATGGCGAGAGCCAGGTCACCGAGACCTACGCCCAGACCCTGCGGGACCTGGGTTTCAGCGCCCACTCCCCCAACTACGAGGAGGTCTACGACCTGCTGGCCGATAAAATGCTGGCTCCCGGCATCATCCGGGTGCGCGCGCCCGCCCGGGAGGACGCTGCCGGCGGCCGTGCCCCCTCCGCCGCCTTCCTCAAGCTGGAGGAGATGGGGCGGCGGCTGGTGCAGGTCATCGCCGCCAGCCGTGGCCGTACCAACAAGGACCTGATCAAATTCACCGACCAGCTCAAAACTCTCATCGACAAGTGGGAAAAGTAAATCGGAATACAAAGCGACCCGGCGGCCACGGCCGCCGGGTCACTGTTTTACATTCCCTTGCACACATCCACCCAGCCCAGACAGCCGGAGTACTGCTCCAGCTCCGCCGGGGTCAGCTCGATGGCGCTGTTGGAGCTGCCACAGGCGGGGAACACGGTGTCGAACCGCTTCAGCGATTCGTCCAGCCAGGTCTCCACACCCTCGTTCACCGCGAAGGGGCACACGCCCCCCACCCCGTGGCCGATGAGGGGCTCCGCCTCCTCAAAGGCCAGCATCTTGGCCTTGGTTCCGAACCGGGCCTTGTACTTGCTGTTGTCGATCTTCACATCGCCGGCGGCCACGATCAGGACCACCTTGTCCCCCTGGTGAAAGGACAGGGTCTTGGCGATGCGCCCCTCCTCACAGCCCAGGGCCTGGGCCGCCAGCGCCACCGTAGCGCTGGACACATCGAGCTCCAGAATCCGGTCCTCCAGTCCCAGACCGGCGAAATATTCTCTCACGCGGGCGATGGACACGGCTCACTCCTCCTCCGCCAGATCCAGATCCTCCACCGTCAGGGCCATCAGGTCCTCCTTGGTGGGGTTCTCCATGGCGGCCACACGGTTTGCCTGCCGAGCGACGGCAGTCTCAAACACATTCCGCACGTCCCGGGCGTTGCCGAAGTTCTCGTCCCGCTGCTCGTACATGAGCTGGAAGGCCTCCGCCGCCGCCTTATCGGTCTCCTCGTCCACCGTGTAGCCGTTGCGCTTGCACTGGGAGCGGAAGATCTCCGCCAGCTGCTCGCCGGTGTAGTCCTCGAAATAGAAATACTTGTTGAACCGGCTCTCCAGGCCGGGGTTGGAGTGGATGAAGTTCCGCATCAGGTCGGTGTAGCCCGCCACAATGACGATCAGGTCCTTCCGGTGGTCCTCCATCCCCTTCAGCAGCACCTCCACCGCCTCCTGGCCGAAGTCGTTGGGGGAGTCCTGATTGGTCAGGGCGTAGGCCTCGTCGATGAACAACACGCCGCCCAGGGCCTTTTCGATGACCTCCTGGGTCTTGAGGGCGGTCTGGCCCACGAAGCCGGCCACCAG
>JBJEYO010000040.1:0-3140 GCA_051886935.1 Candidatus Enterenecus sp.
GGATTTTTTCAAAAATCACCCTTTTCAATCCCTGCCCCGTGTGGTATAATTTATTTTGTATTAGCATGGGAATTTTTCCTGTAGACCCAAGAATTATAATAAAAGGAGCACGATTACTATGGAACTGGAAACCGTCCTGTATCGCGTGGAAGGCGCCGTTGCTGTTGTCAGCATGAACCGCACCAAGGCTATGAACTCCCTGAACAAGCAGATCTTCGCTGATCTGACCACCGCTTTCGAGGCTGCCCGGGATGACGACGCTGTCCGCTGCGTGATCCTCAACGCCGAGGGCCGCGCATTCTGCGCCGGCGGCGACATCGCTGAGATGAAGTCCATCACCACCGAGGAAGCCTTCTTTGACTTCATGACCGTGGCTGGCGGCTTCACCACCCTGCTGAACACCTTCCCCAAGCCCGTCATCACTGCTGCTCACGGCGCTATCGCCGGCGCCGGCACCTCCCTGCTGATGGCTGGCGACATCGCCCTGGTGGCTGACAACGCCATGTTCATCGTGGCCTTCGGCCAGGTGGGCCTGATCCCCGACTGCGCTTGCCACTACCTGCTGCCCCGCGTTGTCGGCCCCAACATCGCTAAGGAGCTGATGCTCACCCAGCGCCCCGTGAAGGCTGACGAGATGAAGGCTCTGGGCATTGCCAACTATGTCTATCCCGCAGACCAGCTGCAGGAAGAGGCCATGAAGCTGGCCAACAAGATCGCCCGCGGCCCCCTGAACTGCTACATCAAGTCCAAGGCCCTCATGAACAAGGCTCACGAGACCACCCTGGAAGAGCTGCTGAAGGAAGAGACCGCCGATCAGGCTGCCGTCCGTATGCATCCCAACGCCGACGAAGGCCTGGGCGCATTCCTGGAGAAGAGAAAGCCCTCCTTCGTGTAAGAAAGGGCCCCTGCCAGGCAGGAAACATGCAATATTCATTTTAAATGAATATTCTGGTTGTGAAAATTGGGCAGGATGGTGAAAACCATCCTGCCCTTTTTTTATATTCTGCCGAATATCGCGGGATCTGTTTGGAATCCCCTTGCATTTTTATTAAATCGTGCGTATAATCCAAGTATTCCAAGGGTCGGCTTAACCAGCCGGTCGATGAAACAGGAAAAGAGGTTAACAAAATGAAGAAGAAGATTCTTTCTGTCCTGATGGCAGCAGCCATGCTGCTGTCCGTCTGCGCACTGACTGCCTGCGGCAGCCAGGAGGAGCCCGCTCCCGCTGAGGAGGGCACCGAGACCACCGAGCCCGCTGAGACCGGCGAGTTCACCACCGTCACCGAAGGCGTTCTGACCATGTCCACCAACGCCGCCTTCCCTCCCTATGAGATGACCAACGACGCCGGCGAGTTCGAGGGCATCGACGTGGAGATCGCCCAGGCCATCGCTGAGAAGCTGGGTCTGGAGCTGCAGGTTGACGACATGGACTTTGACGCTGCTCTGATGGCCGCCCAGAACGGCAAGAGCGACATGGTCATGGCTGGCGTCACCGTGAACGAAGAGCGTCTGGCCGTCATGGACTTCTCCGACAGCTACGCCACCGGCGTGCAGGTGATCATCGTGAAGGAAGGCTCCGACGTGACCCTGGACAACCTGGGTGACCAGATGATCGGCGTTCAGCGCGGCACCACCGGCGAGATCTACTGCACCGACGACTATGGTTCCGACCATGTCACCTCCTATGACAACGGCATCACCGCCGTCCAGGCCCTGCAGAACGGCCAGGTGGACTGCGTGGTTATCGACAAGGCTCCTGCCCAGGCTTTCGTGGAGGCTAACACCGGCCTGACCATCTTGGACACTGAGTATGTCACTGAGAACTATGCCATCGGCTTTGCCAAGGGCAACACCGCTCTGGTGGACGCTGTCAACGCCGCTCTGGCTGAGCTGACCGAGGACGGCACCGTTCAGGCTATTCTGGACAAGTACATCTCCGCCGAGTAATCAGCAATCCAACCGGATATTTCCGCAAAAGGGCGGCGGTCTCGCCGCCCTTTTTGCCGGTTATCGAAGCAAGTTCCCCCGGGCTTGTTTCGATAACCGGCAAAACCCATGTTTTTTACGCGATCGAGACTATAGAGAGAGGTGATTCCCCCATGGACCTGACTTCCACCTATGAAGCCCTGTCCGCCATCCCCGCCCAGGACCTGTCCTTCTGGCAGGATTTCTTCATGAAATTTTACCGGGCCTTTATCGAGTCCAGCCGCTGGCAGCAGTACATTGAGGGCGTCGGCACCACCCTGCTGGTCACCGCCATGGCCCTGGTGCTGGGCATCGTGCTGGGCATCGTGGTGGCCATGATCCGCACGGCCCACGACCAGCAGCGTCCCGGCCACCACAACCCCATCCTGTTCATCCTGAACCTGATCTGTAAGATCTACGTCACCATCATCCGCGGCACCCCCATGATGGTCCAGCTGCTGATTATGGGCCTCGTGATCTTTGCCAACAGCCGGAACTTCACCATGGTGGGCGCTCTCACCCTGGGCATCAACTCCGGCGCCTATGTGGCCGAGATCATCCGCGGCGGCCTGATGTCCGTGGACAAGGGCCAGATGGAGGCCGGCCGGTCCCTGGGTCTCAACTACATCCAGACCATGCGCTTTATCGTGGTGCCCCAGGCCATCAAGGCTATCCTCCCCGCCCTGGGCAACGAGTTCATCGTCCTGCTGAAGGACACCTCTCTGATCACCGTCATCGGCGGCAAGGAGCTGCTCTACGCCGCCCGGGGCATTATGAACCGAACCTACGAGCAGATGTTCCCCCTGCTGGGCACCGCCGCCATCTATCTGGTGCTGGTGATGATCTTCTCCTGGCTGCTGGGTATCCTGGAAAGGAGGCTGCGTCAAAGTGATCGACGTTAAAAATCTCTCCAAGTCCTTCGGGGACCATCTGGTCCTGGACGACATCTCCGAGCACATCCACCCCGGGGAAAAGGTGGTCATCATCGGGCCCTCCGGCTCCGGCAAGTCCACCTTCCTCCGGTGCCTGAACCTGCTGGAGAACCCCTCCGCCGGCACCATCACCTTCGAGGGGACCGACATCACCGACCCCAAGACCGACATCAACAAGATGCGGCAGCAGATGGGCATGGTGTTCCAGCACTTTAACCTGTTCCCCAACATGACCATCCAGAA
>JBJEYO010000041.1:0-3113 GCA_051886935.1 Candidatus Enterenecus sp.
GGCCGGGAGGGCTACTCCATCATCGGCCAGGGCAAGATCGACGAGATCCTGTCCGTCAAGAGCGCTGACCGCCGTGAGATCTTTGAGGAGGCCGCGGGCATCTCCCGCTTCCGCCACCGCAAGGAGGAGGCGGAGCGCAAGCTGGAGCGCACCGATGAGAACCTGGTGCGCATCAACGACAAGATTGGCGAGCTGGAGCTTCAGGTGGAGCCTCTGCGGGTCCAGGCGGAAAAGACCAGAAAGTTTCTGACCTACCGGGACGAACTGAGGGGCCTGGAGGTCTCCGTGTGGCTGGAGCAGCTGGAGCGCCTGCGGGCCAACAGCATCAAGCTCAAGGCGGACTACGAGACCGCCGTGCGGCAGCGGGAGGACGCCCAGAAGGAGCTGGACGGGCTGTACGCCGCCGTGGAAGAGTATGCGGAGCAGATGCGGGAGAAGGATCTGGAGGCCGAGCGTATGCGGAGCGAGCAGGCCCGGCTGGAGAGCGAGATCCACGCCGGCGAGAGCAGCATCGGCCTGCTGCGCAACGACATGAAGAACAACGGCGAGAACGCCCGGCGCATCCGGGAGGAGCTGGAGCAGCAGGAGGGCCGGGCGGGCTCCGTGGCGGAGCAGATCGCCCAGCGCCAGGCCCGGCTGGGCCAGATCGAGGCCGAGACGGCACAGTGCCGTGCCCGCCTGGAGGAGCTGAACGGCGAGATGGAGGCCGTTCTGGGCTCCGCCGGCGGCCTGAGCCGGGAGCTGGACCAGCTCCGGGAGCGGGAGCGGCTGGAGACCGCCTCCGCCGGCGAGGCCAAGGAGCTGCTGTCCGCCCTGGCGGCGGCGGCTCAGGAGCTGCTGGACCGGGAGGAGACCCTGGGCCAGGAGCTGCTGGCCCAGGAGGAGCGGGCGGCTGAGGCGAAAAAGGCCGCCGACGAGATGAAAAAGGAACTGGACCGGGTCACCGAGGACCGGGACGCGGCCCGCAACGTGATCACCGGCTACCAGATGCGCAGCCAGTCCCGCCGCCGCAAGATGGAGGAGATTCAGGAGAAGCACCGCCGCCTCCAGATGGACGAGAACAACCTGAATTCCCGGGTCAAAATGCTCACCGAGATGGAGAAGATGTATGAGGGCTACTCCAAGGCGGTGAAGCTGGTGATGAACGAGGCGGAGCGGGGCGGCCTGGGCGGCGTCCGCGGCCCGGTGGCCGGACTGCTCCATGTACCCAGCCGCTACGCCGTGGCAATTGAGACCGCCCTGGGCGGCGCCATGCAGAACATCGTGGTGGAGCGGGACGAGGACGGCAAGAACGCCATCCAGTGGCTGAAGCGCCGGGACGGCGGCCGGGCCACCTTCCTGCCCATGAACACCATCAAGCCCGCCGACTTTCGTGACCGGGCGGTGGAGAAGGAGCCCGGCTTTGTGGGCATGGGGGACGGGCTCATCACCTTTGACAAACAATATGCCGACATTTTCTCCAACCTGCTGGGCCGAATCGTCATCGCCGAGGACCTGGACAAGGCTATGGCCATGGCCCGGAAGTTCGGCCACCGGTTCCGCGTCGTCACCCTGGACGGCCAGGTGCTCAACGCCGGCGGCTCCATGACCGGCGGCTCGGTGTCCCGCTCCGCGGGCATCCTGTCCCGGGCCAACGAGCTGGAGGCCCTGAACAGCCAGAAAGAGAGCCTTGACCGGGACCTGAAGGCGGCCGCCGCCGAGCTGGCCAACGCCCAGCGGGAGCTGACTGCCGCCGACTACGAGCTGGAGACTGCTTCCGCCCAGCTCCGTGAGGCGGAGGACGCGGTGCTTATGTACTCCGAGCGGGCGGACAGCGCCCAGACCCTGCTGGCCGACGTGAACCTGCGCCGGGAGACCCTGAAGGCGGACCGGGAGCAGGTGCGCCGCCGCATGGAGGAGAATGCCCAGGCCACCGCCGGGGCCAAGCGCCGCATCGAAGAGCTGGAGGGCTCCGCCGCCGCCCTGCGGGCGGAGAGCGAGGCCAAGGCTCAGGGCCAGACCGCCCTGCAGGAGCGGGTGGCGGCCATCAACGCCAAGGTGGCGGAGGAAAACGCAAAGCTGGCCGGCCTGGACGGCGAGCGGGCGGCCTCCGCCCGGAACCTGTCCGAGCTGGAACAGCTGAAAGCCGACCTGTCCGGCGACGCCGCCCAGCGGGGCGAGAAGATCGCCCAGTTCGAGCGGGAGAACGAGGAGCTCAAGCGCAAGGTGGAGGAGGCGGAGCTGGAGCTGCAGACCCTGCGGGCCTCCGGCCAGGAGTACGCCGACGCCATGCGCCGGGTCAGCGAGGACAAGCTGGCCCTGGAGGGCAAGCGCAATCAGGCGGACAAGAGTGCCAGGGAGAAAAACACCCAGCTGTTGGGCATGGAGCGCGAGGTGTCCCTGCTGGAGCAGAAGACCATGTCCGCCGCCATGGAGGAGAGCCAGATCCTGGACAAGCTGTGGGAGAGCTACGAGCTGTCCCACGAGGCGGCCAAGGCCCAGCGGGTGGAGCTGGAGTCTGTGCCCAAGGCCCAGCGCCGCATCGGGGAGCTGAAGCGGGCCATCTCCGCTCTGGGCAACATCAATCCGGACGCGGTGGAGGAGTTCCAGCGGGTCAACGAGCGCTATACATACTTTGCCGGCCAGCGGGACGACGTGACCAAGGCCAAAAAGGAGCTGGAGGGCATCATCGGCCAGATCACCGGCGAGATGACTTCCATTTTCAAGGAGCAGTTCGCCCTCATCAACGAGACCTTCCAGCAGACCTTTACGGAGCTGTTCCGGGGCGGCAAGGCCACCCTGGAGCTGGAGGACCCCAACGACATCCTGAACTGCGGTATCGAGATCAAGGTGCAGCCGCCCGGAAAGTCTCTGAAGATGCTCTCTCTGCTGTCCGGCGGCGAAAAGGCCTTTGTGGCCATCGCGCTGTACTTCGCCATTCTGAAGGTCAGACCCACCCCCTTCGTGGTGATGGACGAGATCGAGGCCGCCCTGGACGAGCCCAACGTGGTCCGTTTTGCCCAATACATGCGGAAGATGAGTGACAAGACCCAGTTCATCGTCATCACCCACCGCCGGGGCACCATGGAGGAGGCGGACGTCCTCTACGGCGTCACCATGCAGGAGCAGGGCGT
>JBJEYO010000042.1:0-3094 GCA_051886935.1 Candidatus Enterenecus sp.
CGCTTGACCATCTGCAGCAGGCTGACCTTGAAGAAGATCTGCCGCCGGGTCATGCCCAGCACCTGGCCCGCCTCGTACTGCCCCCTGGCCACCGCCTGGATGCCGCCGCGGTAGATCTCGGAAAAATAAAAGGCGTAATTGATGATAAAGGCCACCGCCGCCGCCGCGAACCGCCCGCCGTCGCCGCCGCCCCAGATGTAAAAGCCCAGCAGCCCGGGCACATAGAACAGGGCGATGAGTTGGAGTACCAACGGCGTGCCCCGGACGATCCACACCAGAGTCCTGGTGAGCCACCGCAGGGGGGCGAACCGGCTCATGGAGCCGAAGGAGATGACCAGCCCCAGGGGAAGCGCCCCGATGAGCGTAATGAAAAACAGCTCCAGCGTGCGCAGAAAGCCCTGGTTCAGCGCGCCGATGACCGTCTGAAATTCAACGGATGTGAAAAAAGCCATGGGCTCTCCCCCTCATACAGTATCCGAGGGGCAGAGGGCGTGAGCCGCCCTCTGCCCCGGCCGCTGTGTTTGTTCACTCCACAATGACCGATTCCTGCACGCCGTAGGTCTCGGCCACCTTCATCACCGTGCCGTCGGCCACTTTGGCCGCCCAGAACTGGTTGAACAGCTCAGTGAGGTCGGACTCCTTGCGGAAGCCCACGCCGTACTGCTCGGACTCCAGCTGCTGAAGGTCGTTCAGGTTGAGCACCCAGGTCAGATCGGCATAGCCGGTGCCCTCGCCGATCATGGCGCCCGCCATCAGCAGGTCGATGACCGCCGCGTCAGAGGTGCCGGCGGCCACCTCCATCAGGGTGTCGGACTGAGCCTCCACCGCCACGATGGCAGCCCCCAGGGCCTCGGCGGCATCCTCGCCGGCGGAGCCGGACTCCACCGCCACATTCAGCCCCTCCAGACTGGTCAGGCCGGCGAACTCCTCCGCCCTGTCGGCGGACACCACCAGCACCTGGGCGTTCACGCAGTAGGGAACGGAGGTGCTCATGGCGGCCATGACCTCGTCGCCCAGGGTCATGCCGTTCCACACGCAGTCGATGTTCTTGCTGTTCAGCTCGTTGACCTTCTGGCCCCAGGTGATCTCCACGAACTGGACCTCCACGCCCAGATACTCGGCGAACAGCTTGGCCATATCCGCGTCAAAGCCGATCCACTCGTCGCTGCCCGCCTCCCGGTAGTCCATGGGGGCGAAGTCGGTGATGCCCACCACCAGGGTACCCTTTTCCTTCACATACTCCGCGTCTGTGCCGCTCTTGTCCCCGCCGCAGGCCGTCAGAGCCAGGGCCAGTGCCAGCGTCAGAATCAGCGCCGCCAGTTTTTTCATCTGTTTCATATTACATACCTCCTGAATTTTCTTTTGCTCTTTATCTCTTTATTTCTTTATCATGTTATCATAATAAATTCTATTTGTAAAGTCTCTCTTTTCCCCGGCAAAAATTTTCGGCTGTCTGTCTTGATAGGGCGTTTGCGGAGTGCTATAATTAGGCCACTTTACACAAGAGAAGGAGCTTCTTATGCAGATTCAGACCACTGACGAACAGCTTGCCGAGCGCATCCGTACCGCCATCGCCCGCCGCGGCGACTGCGAGAACCTTTCCAACCCCAATCTCATCTTCCGGCCCACGCTGGAGAGCTGTGACAGCCGGGAGCGAACCGCCACCTACCGGGTCCACACCTTTCCCTGGATGTCCAACCCCATGGGTGTGCTCCACGGGGGCATGACCGCCGCCATTCTGGACACCTTTATGGGCATTCTCTGCCGGGCCGTATACGGCACCGAAGTCATCACCCCCACCATCAGCATGACCGTCAACTACGCCCGGCCCATCCCGCTGGACGCGGATCTCATTGTCTGCGCCCGGGTGACCCACACCGGCGGCACCTCCTCCCACACGGCCGGGGAGCTCCGCCTGGCCGACGCCCCGGACGACGTTCTGGCCACCGCCACAGGTGTGTACTACATAGCCAGGCAGCACTGAACCGCCGGGGCGGTCTTGAAAGCGGCCGCCCGGTGGTGTATAATAGAAAAATACTTACCGGCGCCTGTGCCGGGAGAAAACGAAGGAGTGTGCTTATTATGGGTAGACTGGAAGGCAAGGTAGCCGTCGTCACCGGCTCCACCAGCGGCATCGGCATCGGCATCGCCCGGCTGTTCGCCGCCGAGGGTGCCAAGGTAGTCATCTGCGGGCGCCGGGCGGAAAAGGGCCAGGCTGTGGTGGACGCCATCGCTCAGGCGGGCGGCGAGGCCTGGTATCACTTTATGGACATCACCGTGCCCGAGAGCACGGAGAAGCTCTTTGCCGACACCGCCGAGAAGTACGGCAAGATCGACATTCTGGTCAACAACGCCGCCAACGTGGGCCTGAAGGACGGCCGGGTGGACGAGCTGACCCTGGACATGTGGGACGCGGTGTTCCAGAGCGACGTGCGGGGCACCTTCTACGCCATCAAGTGCGTCCTGCCCTACCTGCAGAAAAACGAGGCGGGCGGCTCCATCATCAACATCGGCTCCATGGCCGCCTGCGCCGGCGACCTGGGTTCCACCGCTTACGCCTGCGCCAAGGCCGGCGTGGATATGCTCACCCAGTACACCGCCCTGCAGTACGGCAAGCAGGGCATCCGCTGCAACTGCGTGCGCCCCGGCCTGATCGTCACCCCTGAGAACGAGGCCAAGGTCCCCCAGGTGCTGAAGGACATCTTCCTGAGCAACATCATGGTGGACCGCTACGGCTGCCCGGAGGACATCGGCCACATGTGCGTCTATCTGGCCTCCGATGAGAGCAGCTATGTCACCGGCCAGGTCATCAATGTGGACGGCGGCCTGAACTCCCACGTCTCCACCGTGGCCCAGTTCAAGCAGCTCAACTCCCGCACCTGGTAATTTTCCGTCAAAAAACGCCTCCGCCCCCTCCGCCGGAACAGCGGACCGGGGCGGGGGCGTTTCTCTTTTCCGGTAGAAACACAGCGCATATGGAAAAGGGGGCTGCCGCCGGGCGGCAGCCCCCTTTGGGGAGAGCATCCTTACTTCAGGCCGTTCTCGTAGGACTCGATCATCTTCTTGACCATCTGGCCGCCGACAGAGCCGGCCT
>JBJEYO010000043.1:0-3069 GCA_051886935.1 Candidatus Enterenecus sp.
ACACCCCACTTGTTAGATAGTATATCATACTGTCTAACAAATGGGGTGCAATCCAGATGTGCGTCCCTGCGGCTTTTCTTTTGCCGTATTCCTTGTTACCCCGTAGGGGCCGGCCTCACGGACGGCCCTGTTGTCAGCGCCTCACGTTATGCGTGGGGCACGGCGTTCAGAGGATAGCTGCCTGTCAGTCCAGCCGCGCGGTGTGGTCGATGGGCAGGGAGATGACAACGGCCTGGGCGGGGGTGTCCAGCCCGTGGGCCTGGTTGATCTCCTCCATGATGGCGTTGCGGATCTGGTTGGCCGCCACGATGGCCAGCACCTCCTTCTCCGACTGGAGGGTGATGCCCACGAACTTTTCCACCTCTCCGGCGCCGGTCCAGCGGGCGCGGATGACGGTGCCCCCTCTGGCTCCCGCCGCCCGGGCGGTGTCCATGACGGCGTCGGTATAGCCCTGGTTCACAGCCACCAGGATGAGACTGTGGTGATTGCCCTGTTCCATGATCTGTTCTCCCCTTTCAGGATCCAGCTTCTCCACCCGGGACAGCCCCACCGCCAGAGCGGCGGTCATCCCCGAGATATTCAGGGAGAAGGCGATGCCCGGCGCGCCCAGCTTGGAGCGGTCGTCGTCCTTCAGCTGGCGCATGAGCTGGCGAATGGTGTCCCTGGGGGCGGCGGACAGCAGGATGTCCCGCTCCGCGGTGCCGAAGCCCAGGGTGTCCAGCAGGTGGGAGGCGGCGGTGCCCCGCCCCACCGCCTGGTTGTGGTAGATGACGCGGAAGGTCTGGTAATACTTGATCAGGCTTGTGCCCTTGCCCCGCTCCACGATGGAGACCAGAAGCTGCATAGGGCTTGCTGAGACGGCCATCAGATCACACCTCCCAATAGATCACGCCGTCCTCCAGCTGGGCCAGCTCCTGACGGATGGCCTGATGGAGGGCTTTGGCGGCGGAGCGGGCCTTGAGCTTGCTGTAAAGGCCCAGCAGCTGAATGGTGAGCAGGGGGGTCATGGCCACCAGGGCCACGATGCCGAAGGCGTCGGTCAGGATGTTGCCGCCCAGGGCCTCGCAGGCCCCCATGGCCAGGGGCAGCAGGAAGGTGGTGGTCATGGGGCCGGAGGCCACGCCGCCGGAGTCGAAGGCCACGCCGGTGAACATCTGGGGGACAAAGAAGGTCAGGCCCAGGGCCACCGCGTAGCCGGGCACCAGAAACCATAGAATAGAGATGCCGGTCAGGATACGCACCATGGCCAGGCCCACCGACAGGGCGATGCCGATGGACAGGGCGTGGTTGATGGCCTTCTGGGTGATGGAGCCGTTGGAGATCTCCTCCACCTGGCGGGCGAGCACCTGCACCGCGGGCTCGGCCCGGACGATGAAGTAGCCCACCAGGGCGCCGATGGGCACCAACAGCCACTGGGTCCCGCCGGTGGCGATGCCCGCGCCGATGGTGGCGCCGGCAGGCATGAAGCCCACATTGACCCCCACCAGGAACAGCACAAGACCCACATAAGTATAGACCAGCCCCACCAGAATACGGCCCAGCTGATGCCGCTGGAACCGGCGGAAAATGAGCTGGAACAGGGCGAACAGGATGATAATGGGCAGCAGGGCCATGGCCACCTCCGCCACATAGGCGGGAATCTCCTCCACAAAGACCCGGGCGGCATCCCGGGTGGTGGCCACCTCCGGGATGGTCACCGGGGTGTAGGCGGCGTCCAGATCGGGGGTGACGATGCCCAGGATCATCACCGACAGGATGGGGCCGATGGAGCACAGGGAGATCAGGCCGAAGGAGTCGCTGCTGGAATTCTTGTCGCTTCGGATGGCCGCCATGCCGATGCCCAGGGCCATGATGAAGGGTACCGTGATGGGCCCGGTGGTGACGCCGCCGGAGTCAAAGGCGGCGGGGATAAAGCTGTCCGGCACGAAAATGGAGAGAATGAATACGATGGCATAGAAAAACAGCAGAGTGTAGGACAGGGGGATGTTCAGCAGCATACGCACCTGGGCCACCACCAGGAAGAAGCCCACCCCCACGGCCACCGCCAGAATCAGGGTCATGTTGTCCACGGAGGGGAGCTGGTCGGCCAGCACCTGCAGGTCGGGCTCGGCCACGGTGACCACCACGCCCAGGATAAAGCACACCAGCAGGGGCAGTCCGATGCGCTTGGCCTTGCTGATCTGCACGCCGATGCCGTCCCCCATGGGGATCATGGACATATCCACGCCCAGGGTGAACAGGCCCATGCCCAGCACCAGCAGCAGAGCGCCGAACAGAAACAGCACCAGGGTGCCCGGCGTCAGAGGGGCGATGGTGACGCTGATGACCAGCACGATGGCGGTGATGGGCAGTACCGCCGCCAGGGATTCGCCGATCTTTTCCAACAGGAGTTGTTTATGGCGCAAAATAGAGCCTCCTTTGCCATCTTTATATTTTCTTAATGTCAGTATAGCAAAAGAATTTTGCCGGTGCAAGGGACAAAAGGGGAGGAATGGGGGGACACGCCTTGCCATCAGGGGACAGGGGTGATAGAATAGTTCCTGCACAACAGGCGGCTCAGACTGCCGGAGAGAGGGATGGAGATGACGGCGATCTACGGCGTGAAGGGGGAGGACGGACGGGCGCTGTCCCGCCCGCTGCTGTGCCGCGCCGTGGAGCTGGCCTGGGGCTGGGAGGAGGCGCCGGAGCTGGCGCGCAGTCCCAGGGGCAAGCCCGAGCTTGTCCGGGCGGGATACTGGCTCTCCCTGTCCCACAGCGGGGGGTACGCCCTGTGCGCCCTGTCCGACGAGGGGCCGGTGGGGGTGGACATCGAGCTGGCGCGGCCCCACCGGGAGGGCCTGGCGGAGTACGCCATGAGCCCGGCAGAGCTGGCGGCCTGGGACGGCACCTGGGAGGACTTCTGCCGGGTGTGGACCCTGAAAGAGGCCCGGTGCAAGCAGAAGGACGCCCCCCTGTTCCCTCCCCGGGCGGTGGAGACGCCGCCGTCCTGCCCCTGGCGGAGCTACGCCGGAGCGGACTGGCGGGCGGCGGTGTGCTGCGCCGGCACGCCGCCGGAGGATATTTTGTGGC
>JBJEYO010000044.1:0-16592 GCA_051886935.1 Candidatus Enterenecus sp.
CCCCCATGTCGTGAAACTGGCGGCACACGAAGTTCAGCATTTCCCCGGCGATACCCCGGTTCCGGCAGGCCGGTTCCACATAGACCGCGCACACATTGGGGGTCAGGTCCCGGCGCAGGTGAAAGTCGTTCTCGATGACCCCCAGGCCGCCAACGATGGCGTCGCCGTCCATGACCACATACCACCGGGGGACGGGGCCGGACGCGCGCAGGCTTTCCGCCATGCTGTCCCGGTAGGCCTGCTCCGGGATGCCCCATTTCTCATGGAACCAGACCGCCGCCCGGTCCAGCAGATCGGGGTGCTCCCGCAGGGGGACAAGCTGACCGTGAAAATTCATGCGACACCTCCAAAAGATGGCTGTTTACAAATACTATACCACGCCCAGAAACGGTTGGCAACGGGGCGGGGCTGTGGTAAAATGGGAGAAACGTGACGAAGAACGAAAGGAGGGCGCGGGCATGAAGCGGCTGACCATCGGCATATTGGCCCATGTGGACGCGGGCAAGACCACCTTGTCCGAGGGGCTTTTGTACCTGACCGGCGCCATCCGGAAGCTGGGGAGGGTAGACCACGGCGACGCCTTCCTGGACACGGAGGAGCTGGAGCGGGAGCGGGGCATCACCATCTTCTCCAAGCAGGCCATCCTGCGCCGGGGAGAGCTGGAACTGACGCTGCTGGATACCCCGGGCCACGTGGACTTCTCCGCCGAGATGGAGCGGGCGGTGCAGGTGCTGGACTATGCCGTGCTGCTCATCAGCGGCACCGACGGCGTCCAGGGCCACACCGAGACTCTGTGGCATCTGCTGGAGCGCCACCGTGTGCCCACCTTCCTGTTCATCAACAAGATGGACCAGCCGGACACGGACCGGGATAAACTGATGGAACAGCTCCGCACCCGCCTGTCCGGGAGCTGCGCCGACTTTGGGGATATGGAGGGCACGGCGGAGCAGGCTGCCCTGTGCGACGAGGAGCTGCTGGAGCGCTACCTGGCCGGGGAGAGGCCGGGGGCGGAGGAGCTGGCCGCCCTCATCGTGGAGCGGAAGCTGTTCCCCTGCTTCTTCGGCTCCGCCCTCAGGCTGGAGGGAGTGGAGGAGCTGCTGGACGGCCTGGAGCGGTACACCCTGGAGCCGGACTGGCCGGAGCGGTTCGCCGCCCGGGTGTTCAAGATTAGCCGGGACGAGCGGGGAGAGCGGCTGACCTGGCTGAAGGTCACCGGCGGAACATTGAGAGCGAGAGACACCCTGAAGGGGGCGGACTGGGAGGAGAAGGTCAACCAGATCCGGCTCTATTCCGGGTCAAAATTCACCCCGGCGGAGGCGGCTCCGGCGGGGACGGTGTGCGCCGTCACCGGCCTGTCCGCCACACGGGCGGGGCAGGGCCTGGGGGCGGAGGAGGACTGGGAGGGCCCGGAGCTGGAGCCGGTGCTCACCTACCAGGTCATCCCCCCGGAGTGCTGCGACGTCCACACCCTGCTGAAGCAGCTGCGGCTGCTGGAGGAGGAGGACCCTCAGCTCCGGGTGGAGTGGAACGAGAGCCTGGGGGAGATCCGCCTGCGGCTCATGGGCGAGGTGCAGCTGGAGGTGCTCTCCCGGCTCATGGCCGGGCGGTTCGGCACCCAGGTGGCCTTCGGCCCCGGCAGCATCGTCTATCTGGAGACCATCGCCGCCCCGGCGGAGGGGGTGGGGCATTTTGAGCCCCTGCGCCATTACGCCGAGGTCCATATCCTGCTGGAACCCCTGGAGCGTGGGGCGGGCGTGGTCATCGACACCGCCTGCCCGGAGGATGTGCTGGACCGGAACTGGCAGCGGCTCGTTCTCACCCACCTGGCGGAGAGACAGCACCTGGGCGTGCTCACCGGCGCGCCCATCACCGATGTGAAGCTGACCCTGCTCACCGGCCGGGCCCATCTGAAGCACACCGAGGGGGGCGACTTCCGCCAGGCCACCTACCGGGCGGTGCGCCAGGGGCTCATGAGTGCCGAGAGCGTCCTGCTGGAGCCCTGGTACTCCTTCCGGCTGGAGGTACCGTCATCCTGCGTGGGCCGGGCCATGACCGATTTGCAGCGCATGGGCGGCAGCTTTGAGGGGCCGGAGACAGCGGGGGAACTGGCAGTGCTCACCGGCAGCGTCCCCGTGTCCGAGGTGGGGGGCTACTGGACCGAGGTGGCGGCCTACACCCAGGGCCGGGGCAGACTGTCCTGCGCCGTGGAGGGCTACCGCCCCTGCCACAACGCCGACGCGGTCATCGCCGCCCGGGGCTACGACCCGGAGCGGGACACGGAGAACCCGGCGGGGTCGGTGTTCTGTTCCCACGGGGCGGGGGTGACGGTGCCCTGGAACGAGGTGCGCACCCATATGCACCTGGACAGCGGCTGGCGGCCGGAGGGGGAGAAAGCGGAGGAACCAGCTCCCGCGCCCCGGCCCGCCATGAGCTATGAGAGCCACGCCGCCCTGGAAAAGGAGCTGCAGGCTATTTTCGAGCGCACCTACGGCCCGGTGAAGGCCCACGCCTTCCGCCCGGTGCCCAGGGCGGCCGAGCGGAAAGAGAAGCCTTGGAAGGGGCTGAAAAAGCCGGCGGGGGAGGACTACCTGCTGGTGGACGGCTACAACATCATCCACGCCTGGGAGGACCTGCGGAAGATCGCCGCCGCGGACCTGGACGGCGCCCGGCATCGGCTCATCGACCGGCTGCGGAACTACCAGGGCTGGAAGCGGAACCGGGTCATCGTGGTGTTCGACGCCTACAAGGTGAAGGGCAATCACGGCACGGTGGAGCGGTTCGGGGACCTGGCGGTGGTGTACACCAAGGAGGCGGAGACCGCCGACATGTATATCGAAAAGGCCACCTATCAGCTGGGGAAAGAGCACCGGGTGCGGGTGGCCACCTCCGACGGGCTGGAGCAGCTCATCATTCTGGGCCACGGGGCGGTGCGCGTACCCGCCGCGGAGCTGGAGTTTGAGGTGAAGCAGGCCGAGGCTGAGATCCGGCAGAGAATCGGGGACAGGGGCGGAACGTGAGTCCCCGCCCGCTCCGGAGGCCGGCAAATGCCGCTTTCCATTTTGACGCGGGCATGGTATAATGACATGATCAGAGCGAGAAAAACCGGGAGGTCAGGGCCATGGAACTGAACGAGAAGCGGCTGGACGGCGAGCAGATCTATGACGGAGTCATCGTAAAACTATACCGGGACCGGGTGGAGCTGCCCAACGGCAAGACCGCCTCCCGTGAGGTGGTGCGCCACCCCGGCGGGGTCATCATCCTGCCCATTGACAGGGAGGGGAATGTACATCTGGTGCGGCAGTTCCGCTACCCCTACGGCCGGGCCATTCTGGAGATCCCCGCCGGCAAGCTGGAATACGGGGAGGAGCCCTTCGCCGCCGCCCGGCGGGAGCTGGAGGAGGAGATCGGCGCCCGGGCAGAGAACTGGCAGGAGCTGGGCAGGCTGCTGCCCACGCCGGGCTTCTGCGACGAGGTGCAGCACCTGTACCTGGCCCGGGGTTTGACCTTCGGCCAGACCCACCCGGACGAGGACGAGTTTCTGGAACAGGTGACCATGCCCTTCGCCCAGGTGTTCGCCATGGCGAAGGACGGGCGGCTGGAGGACGGCAAGACCGTGGCCGCCGTCCTGCGGGCCTGGTTTCTGATGGAGGAAGAGAGAGATGGGTAAAAAGATTCTGATCGTGGAGGACGAGCAGAACATCGTGGACATTCTGGCCTTCAACCTGAAGCGGGAGGGCTACGACACCCTGGAGGCCATGGACGGCGCCGCCGGCCTGGCCCTGGCCCTGGAGCGGGACCCGGACCTGATCCTGCTGGACCTGATGCTGCCCAAAATGGACGGCTTTGAGGTGTGCCGCCGCCTGCGGGAGCAGGGACGCACCACCCCGGTGATCATGCTCACCGCCCGCGAGGAGGAGAGTGACAAGGTGCTGGGCCTGGAGCTGGGGGCGGACGACTACATCACCAAGCCCTTCTCCATGCGGGAGCTGCTGGCCCGGGTGAAGGCCAATATCCGCCGCACCGACATGGCGGCGGGAAACACGTCCTCCCAGCGGCTGGAGTTGGGCCGCATTGCCGTGGACACCCAGGCCATGATGGTATATAAGGACGGCGTGCCCCTGGACCTGACCCAGCGGGAGTATGAGCTGGTCAGGGTGCTGGCCTCCCAGCGGGGCCAGGTGCTGTCCCGGGAGGCCCTCATGGAGCAGGTGTGGAACTACGGGAACTATGTGGGCGACGTGCGGGCCGTGGATGTGGCGGTGCGCCGCCTGCGGGAGAAGATCGAGGACGACCCCGCAAATCCGGAGTTTATTGTCACCAGACGAGGTTTAGGGTACAGCTTCGGCGGGTGAGACAGGAGACAGAAAACAGGAGGTGACCGGAATGCGCCGCAGTCTGCATATGAAGCTGGTGCTCATCATGGTGCTGCTCATCGTCTCGCTGATGACGGTGGTGGGCGCCTTCCTGATGAACTCGGTCACCGGCTACTACATCAACGACTTTTACAGCCAGATGGCCGCCGCCTTCGGCCAGGAGAACGCGGACTTTGTCCGGGATCTCCAGACCCCCACTGAGGGGGAGACCGACGGCGGCGCCATGATCGGCGAGGTGCTGTCCGCCTATGTGGGCGTGCTGGGGGTGGACGGCCGCAACCGCAACTACTATGTGCTGGACGGCACCACCGGGCGCTATCTCACCGGCTCCGCCGAGGAGCCGGAGGGCGGTATTGCCGTGACCCCCAATCTGTCCGCCGCCCTGCTGGGCCAGGTGGGCTCCGACGGCGACGCCGCCGCCGACTATATGGACGTGGCCATCCCCATCACCCGGGGCGGGGAACACTATGTGGTCTACATTCTGGACAACCGGGAGACGGTGCAGAACCTGAACAATGAGATGTTCCAGCTCATTCTGGAGGCTCTGGTGCTGGGCCTGATCATCTCCATCCTGCTGTCCTTCCTGCTGTCCAAGACCATGGCCGACCCCCTGCAGCGGCTGACCCACGGCCTGGAGGAGGTGGCCGAGGGCGACTTCTCCAAGACCCTGGAGGTCACCTCCCATGATGAGATCGGCCAGCTGACCGAGAGCTTCAACTCCATGGCGGAGCAGCTGCAATCCACCGTGGCCGCCGTGGAGAACGAGCGCAACAAGCTGAACACCCTGTTCCTGCACATGGCCGACGGCGTGGTGGCCTTCGACCGGCAGGGGGGCGTCATCCATGTGAACCCCGCCGCCGGGCGGATGCTCCGGCGTACCTTCAGCGACAGCGACACCTATGAGAAGCTGTTCGGGGACCTGTTCCCCTTCGGCACAGTGGAGTCCGCCGCCGCCCCCCTTACCGCTCAGCGGGAGATCGACGGGCAGTATCTGGAGCTGCTGCTGGCCCCCTTCGACCAGGCCGGCCAGGGCGGCGTGCTGGTGCTGATCCACGACGTCACCGAGCAGCGCCAGGCCGAGCAGATGCGCAAGGAGTTCGTGGCCAACGTGTCCCACGAGCTGCGTACACCCCTGACCAACATCCGAAGCTACGCCGAGACCCTGGAGGAGGGCTTTGAGGAGCTGCCGCCCAAGACTGCTAAAAACTTCCTGGGGGTCATCCTCAACGAGTCCGACCGCATGACCCACATCGTCCAGGACCTGCTGACCCTGTCCCGGTTCGACTCCGGCCGCAGCGAGCTGCGCCTGGAGCGGTTCCCCTTCGCCAAGGCGGTGGAGGACACCTATCAGTCCTTCCTGATGGACGCCCAGAAGCACGCCCACACCCTGACCCTGGAAATGCCCCCCGACCTGCCCGAGATCGTGGCCGACCGGGAGCGGGTGGTGCAGGTGATGGTGAACATCGTGTCCAACGCGGTGAAGTACACCCCTGACGGCGGTACCATCGTCATGTCCGCCGGCGCGGCGGGGGGCCGGGTGTGGCTCCAGGTGGACGACAACGGCATCGGGATCCCCGCCAAGGACCGCGAGCGCATTTTCGAGCGCTTTTACCGGGTGGACAAGGCCCGCTCCCGCCAGTCCGGCGGTACCGGCCTGGGCCTGTCCATCGCCAAGGAGATCATGGCCCTTCACAAGGGCGACCTGTACCTGGTGGACAAGGAGGGGCCCGGCCTGACCATCCGCATGGAGCTGCCGGTGGACGGCCCGGAGCGGGGAGGCGGCCATGAGTAAGAAACGCCGCTGGCTGGAGCGGGGCAAGAGCCTGCTTATCCTGCTGCTGAGCCTGTCCGCCCTGTACCTGCTGAGCCTGACCCCGCTGGTCCAGGACAGCGGGATTCTGGACCTGCTGGCCTCCAAGCCCGCCGGCGGGGAGAACACCGCCGCGGTGACCCTGACGGCGGCGGCACGCCCCTCCCGCATGGCGGTCCACAACGGGGAGGAGCGCTACGGCGTGCAGTACGACCAGAGCGCCGCCGACGAGCTGTTCGCCCGTCTGGGCCCTCTGCTGGGGGAGGCCCTGACCTCCTCCGGCGCGCCCGCGTCCATCCCGGAGAGCCGCTGGCAGCAATATCTCCGGGGGAAGGGCATCTACTTTGACTTCACCGGCGAGATCCCCCTGTCCGCCTTGGGGCGCTGGCTGAGCCAGGAGGGGGAGTGTGCCCTGACCGCGTCGGCCCGGCGGGTGCTGCTGGCTGGCGACGGAGAGGACGGAGTGCTGCTGTGCTATCAGGACGCGGACAGCGGGCGCTTTTTTGCCTGCCGGACCGGCCTGACGGAGAGCCTTCACCTGGACCCGGCGGTGGCGGGGACGGCGGGCAACGGGGCCCTGTTCGCCTTTGAGAGCGAGTCCTGGTCCCGGCTGCTCCAGCCCTACACCCTGATCACCGAGAACAGTGCCCGGCGGGTGTACGCCGCCGCTACCCCCATCAGTCCCACCGGGGACCTGTCCGCCCTGCTGGCGGCCCTGAATTACAGCGACTACAACCACACCCCGGTCAGCGGCGGCGAGCTCTACCTGGACGGCAACGACCGCCTGCGTATCCTGACCGACGGGCGGGTGATCTATGACGCGGCCCAGCCCGGCAAATATCCCGTGGCCACCGCGGGAAGTGAGATGACGGTGGCGGAGGCCATCGAGGCCGCCCGGGAGCTGGCGGAGAACACCATCGGCACCCAGTGCGGTGAGGCGGAGCTGTACCTGATCTCCGCCAAGGAGACGGACAGCGGCTGCCGCATCCGGTTCGGCTACCGGCTGGACGGCAGCACGGTGTGGCTGTACGATGAGGGCTGGGCGGCGGACTTCCTGATCCGGGACGGCTATGTGACCGGTTTCACCCTGTGCTACCGCAGCTACACAGACGCCGGGCAGGAGGCCCTGCTGCTGACCATGGACCGGGCGGCGGTGATGCTGCCCGATTTGACGGAGGAGAAGTGTGAGCTGATTCTCCAGTACCGGGACCGGGGCGAGAGCGCCGTGTCCCCGGTGTGGGTGGCCAACTGAGCATTTGCGGAGAGGGGGGACGGACCGTGGAATGGCGGCGCGTCAAGACCATCATTATCGTGATTCTGCTGCTGGTCAACGGCTTTCTGCTGGTGCTGGTGGGCGCCCGGCGGGGCGAGGAGCGCCGGTATGAGCAGTCCGCCCTGGACCGCACCCTTCAGGTGCTGGCGGAGAATGGAATTCAGGTCACGGGGGACGAGATTCTGTCCGCCGACCCGCGGCAGCCCGCCTCCGTGGAGCGCAGCGTCCAGGTGGAGACCCGGGCGGTGAGCGCCCTGCTGGGTGAGAGCGTGGAGGGGGCCAACCGGGGCGGCGGCCTGTATATCTACCGGACAGACCGGGGGCAGGTCAGCTTCCGCTCCGGCGGCGAGCTGTCCACCGTGCTGGAGGACGACCCCTGGTGGCACACCGATGACCCCCTGGCCCACGCGGCGGCCCTGGTGTCCGGCATGAAGCTGAAGCTGGAGCTGATGGACGCCCGGGTGTCCGGCGGCAGCGGCCAGGTGGTCTACCGCCAGAGCCTGGACGGCGCGCCGGTGTTCTCCTGCCGGCTGGTGTTCACCTATGAGGACGGGCGGCTGTGCGAAGTGTCCGGCAGCCTGCTGGCGGTGGACGGTGTGACCGCTGAGAGCGGCCAGCTGCTGTCCCTGCCCACGGTGCTGCTGCGCTTTCTGGACGATGTGCTGGACACCGGCGACGTGGTGTCCGCCATTCTGGCGGTGGAGCCGGGCTATCTGACCACCCAATCCTTCACCGGCACGGTGCGCCTGACGCCGGTGTGGCGCATCTCCACCAACACGGCGGACTACTATGTGGACGGCGTCACCGGCGAGCTGACCCGGGTGACCGGGGATTAAAGGCGTCCGTTGGCGTGGAGAAACTCCACATCATCGAACCGGATGGCGGCGGCCAGAAAGACCAGCACCGAGGCGATGAGATTGGACCGCCCCGAGCACACGGCTACCGGGTCGGCGGGGTCGGCCTGAGCCGACGCCCGGGCGCTGAGACAGAGAAAGAAAGCCAGGGCCCCGGCGATCAGGGAGCTGGCGGTGTGGCGGATGGGATACAGGCAGGACAGGTCGGGCTCCCCTCCGGAGAGCTGGGCGCACAAGCCCTCCCGCTGGACCAGAAGGCCCTTGAAGGAGAGCAGCACGCCGGCGATGATGGCGATGAGAAAACCGAGGGACTGGTCAAGAGAATCCACTTCCCCGCAGAGTTCCTCGTCCATATGGCATACCTCCTTTCTTCCAGAGTATGCCGAAAAATGGGATATTGATATAAAGACAGGCCCTCTCCTCATAAGCTGTGGCAAACGCTTGGGGAGGGGGCCTGCTGTTATGTCTTCGCTGCTGGCCGGGACCGTGCTGCTCACCGTTATCGGCCTGTTTTCCCAGGTGGTGGGCTTCTTTTACCGCATCATGCTCTCCCGGCTCATCGGGGCGGAAACCATGGGGCTGTACCAGCTGGTGATGCCGGTGCACTCCATGCTCATGTCCCTGACCGCCTCGGGGCTGACGGTGGCGGTGTCCACCCTCAGCGCCAAGTATTACGCCCTGGATGACCGGGGGGCGGTGCGGGACACCCTGCGGCAGGCTCTGAAGTGCTTTTTCATCGTGGCTGTCCCCCTGGGGACGGCGGCGGTCCTGTGCTCCGACCCCATCTCGGTGTATCTGATGGGGGACGCCCGCACCCGGCTGGGCATCGTCCTGCTGGCCCCCTGCGTGCTGCTGACCGGGGTGGAGAACCTGCACAAGCACTGCTTCTACGGAATCGGCCGGGTGGGCCCTCCGGCGGCCACTGAGACCGCCGAGCAGCTCATCCGGGCCGGAACGGTCATCCTGCTCCTCCTGCTGCTGCGGCCGGACACCGGGGAGGGGAAGGTGGGGGTCATCGTCACCGGCATGGTGCTGTGCGAGGTGTTTTCCGCCGTCACCCTGACCGCCCTGTTCCGCCGCTACTGGCGGCGTCAGCCCCCGGCGCCGGCCCGGGCCCGGGTGACCGGGCGGCAGCTGGTGTCCATCGCCGTGCCGGTGGGGGCCACCTCTCTGCTGGGCACCTTGCTGGGCTCGGCCAACGCGGTGCTCATACCCGCCCGCCTGGTGGCGGGCGGGATGGAGTCGGGGGAGGCCATGGCCTCCTTCGGCGTGCTGTGCGGCATGACCATGCCCCTGCTGTCCATGCCCACCGGCTTTGTGGGGGCCCTGTGCCTGACCATGGTGCCTGACCTGGCCCGGCAGACCGCCGGAGGGGACCGGCGGGCGGCGGGGCGGTTCCTGGACCGGGTGGTCACCGCCACCTCCCTGCTCATGGCCCCGGCCATGGCCCTGCTGGCGGTCATCGGCCCCACCATTGGCCGGGCCATGTACCGGGAGCCCGCCGTGGGGGAGTATGTGGTGTCCCTGGCGGCGGGGACGCTGCTGAGCTGCTACCAGTCGGTGCTGTCCGGGGCCCTGAACGGCCTGGGACTCCAGGGCCGGGGGGCCCGCAACGCCATTGTCAGCGATGTGGTACAGCTGGCCTTCACCGCCCTCACCGTGTCCCGGTGGGGGCTGGCGGGCTTCGTGGCCGGGTTCGTGCTGTCCTCCCTGGTGGGGATGGGCATGAACCTGGTGTCGGTGCTGCGGTGTACCGGGCTGCGGCCCCGGCTCTACGCCTGGTTCATCCGCCCGCTGCTGGCGGCGGCGCTGATGGGGCTGTGGTGCCGGCTGTTTTTTAGAATCCTGCTGGACGCGGGCTGCCCGGCGGGGTGGGCCTGCCTGGGTTGCGGGGTGCTGGGGGTAGTGCTGTATCTGGCCGGGCTGCTGGCCCAGGGACTGTCCCCCCGGGAATACCTGCCCCGGGGCATGAGAGCCATGAAGGAGGCGCAGCGGTGAATATCCTGATCTCCGCGGATGAAAAAGCTGACCCGGTGAACTATGTCCGGGCGGTGCAGCGGGCGGGCGGCAGGGCCTCCGCCGCCTACCTGCCCCGGTTCCGGCCGGAATGGGACGGCCTGGTGCTGGCGGGGGGCGGGGACATGGACCCGGCCCTGTTCGGCCAGGAGGACCGGGGCTCCCGGAACGTGGACCGCCGCCGGGACGAGGCGGAGCTGGCCCTGCTGGACGGCTTTCTGGGGGCGGGCAAGCCGGTGCTGGCTATATGCCGGGGCCATCAGGTGGCCAATGTGTGGGCCGGCGGCAGTCTCATCCAGGACCTGGGCCGGAGAAACCGGCTCCATCAGTGGGAGGGGGAGGATAAGATCCACCTTCTGATGCCGGTGTCGGGGTTCCTCCGCCTGACCTGCGGCCGGGGGCCCTTTCCGGTGAACAGCGCCCACCACCAGGCGGTGGGCCGGGTGGGAAAGGGACTGCGGGTGTGCGCCCGGGCGGAGGACGGGGTGGTGGAGGCCATGGAGCACTGCACCCTCCCCCTGATCACCGTCCAGTTCCACCCGGAGCGCATGACCGGGCCGGACACGGTGGACGGAGGAGCCATTTTCCGCCATTTTCTCGCCCTGTGCCGTTGCAATTCCGGCCGCCGGCGGATATAATGGTTTTATCTGTACCAAAGGAGTTTGCCATGAACAAGACAGACGAGAGATACGGCGCCTACACGAAAATTCTGTGGGATGAACTGAAAACAGCCATGGGCTGCACCGAGCCCATCGCCGTGGCATACGCCTGCGCCCTGGCAAGGGAGACTCTGGGGACGCTGCCCCAGCGGGTGGAGCTGCGGGTCAGCGGCAACATCATCAAAAACGTGAAGAGCGTGGTGGTTCCCAACACCGGGGGCCGGCGGGGACTGGAGGCGGCGGTTGCCGCCGGCGTGACCGCCGCGGACGCGGGGGCGGAGCTTCAGTGCATCGCCGCCCTGGGGGAAGAGGACGCCGCCGCCATCGCCGATTACATGGCCCGGGACTGCATTACGGTGAGCCTGCTGGACACCGGAAGGGCCTTCGACATCGACGTGACCGTGTACGCCGGGTCGGACAGGGCCCGGGTGCGCCTGGTGGACCAGCACACCAACATCGTCCACATCAGCCGTGGGGACAAGGTGCTGAAGGATGAGCCGGTGCCCGCTGCCGCGGAGGAGGACCCCCTCCAGAAGCTGCTGACGGTGGAGGGCATCCTGGACTACGCCGACAGCGTGGACATTGAGGACATCCGGGAGCCCATCGCCCGGCAGATCGCGCTGAACATGGCCATCTCCGACGAGGGCCTGCGGGGGGGCTACGGGGCCATGATCGGGAAGGAGACCCTGGCTCTGTCCGGTCGTGAGGACCTGCGGGCCCGGCTCCGGGCCAGGGCCGCCGCCGGGTCCGACGCCCGGATGAGCGGCTGCGAGCTGCCGGTGGTCATCGTCTCCGGCAGCGGCAACCAGGGTATCACCGCCTCCGTCCCTGTGGTGGAGTACGCCCGGGAGCGGGGCGTGGAGGAGGACAGGCTGTACCGTGCCCTGGCGGTGTCCAACCTGCTGACCGTCCACCAGAAGACCCGCATCGGGCGGCTGTCCGCCTTCTGCGGGGCGGTGAACGCCGCCTGCGGCGCGGCCTCCGCCATCGCCTGGCTGGAGGGTGCGGGGCTGGACGGCGTGGCCCACACCCTGGTCAACGCCCTGGCCATCGTCTCCGGCATGGTGTGCGACGGGGCCAAGCCCTCCTGCGCGGCCAAGATTTCCCTGGCCCTGGAGGCCGGACTGATGGGCTATGATATGTACAAGACCGGCCATGAGTTTGTGGGCGGCGACGGCATTGTGACCAAGGGCGTGGAGAACACCCTCATCAATGTGGGCCGCCTGGGCAGCGACGGCATGCGGGAGACGGACAAGGAAATCCTCCACATCATGGTGGGAGACTGAGAGAGCACAGCCGGCCCATGCAAAAAAGGGAGGTTGACTTTCCGGCGCTTCCATGGTATGATCCGGGTATTAGCGGCCGCTAACTGCGCGGCCGCTTTGCCTGCCCCAACGGTTAGCATATGCTAACGCCCGGGCGGGACCAGATGAGCGGGCGGGGAAAGCGCCCGCGGCAAAGGAGACGGAGAATTGCCATGATGATCAACAAACGGCTGATCGGCACGGTCAGCGAGAGTAAGAAATACATCGCTGGGAACGTAGCCCTGCAGTGGTGCGCCCTGGGGGCCAACATGGCCATGATCGGCGCCATCTGCCGCCTGCTGGAACGGCTGTACCGGGGGTCGGCCGGGAGCGGAGACCTGGCGGTGACGGCGGCGGTCATCCTGCTGGCGGCGGCGGTGCGGTTCGGCTGCCATGTAGGCGCGGCCCGGATGGGCTACCTGTCCAGCAGGGCGGTGAAAAAGACCCTGCGGGAGAAGAGCTATGAGAAGCTCCTGCGCCTGGGCGGGGCCTACAAAGAGCAGGTCCAGACCAGCGAGGTGGTGCAGGTGGCCGTGGAGGGTGTGGACCAGCTGGAGACCTACTTCGGCGCGTACCTGCCCCAGTTTTTCTACGCCATGCTGGCCCCGCTGACCCTGTTCGCGGTGCTGTGCTTTGTGAACGTGCCCTCCGCCGTGGTACTGCTGGTGTGCGTGCCCCTGATTCCCGTGGCCATCGCGGCGGTGCAGACCTGGGCCAAAAAGCTGCTGAGCAAGTACTGGGACCAGTACACCGCCCTGGGGGACACCTTCCTGGAAAACCTTCAGGGCCTGACCACTCTGAAGATCTACCAGGCGGACGAATTCAAAAATCAGGAGATGAACGAGTAGTCGGAGCGGTTCCGCCGCATCACCATGAAGGTGCTGACCATGCAGCTCAACTCCATCACCATCATGGACCTGGTGGCCTACGGCGGCGCGGCGGCGGGCATCCTCATGGCGGCCACCCAGTTCCGGGCGGGCCATGTGGGTCTGGGCGGCTGCCTGGCCATCATCCTGCTGGCGGCGGATTTCTTCATCCCCATGCGGCAGCTGGGCAGCTTCTTCCACATCGCCATGAACGGCATGGCGGCGTCGGACAAGATCTTCCGCCTGCTGGACCTGCCGGAGCCGGAGCGAAAGACGGCCCCTGTGCCGGAGGACTGCTCCATCCGCTGCGAGGGCCTGCGCTTCTCCTACGAGGCGGACCGGGAGATCCTGAAGGGTGTGGACCTGTCCTTCCCCATGGGCGGCTTCACCGCTATCGTGGGGGAGAGCGGCTGCGGCAAGTCCACCGCGGCGGCCATCCTCATGGGCCGGAACCGGAATTACACCGGGTCGGTCACCGTGGGCGGCGTGCCCCTGACGGATATTTCGGAAGAAAGCCTGCTGCAGCACTTCACCTATGTCAGCCACCAGAGCTACCTGTTCAAAGGTACTGTCCGGGACAACCTGCTCATGGGCGACCCCAGCGCGGAGGACGCGGCCCTGTGGGCGGTGCTGGAGCGGGTGAAGCTGGCGGACTTCCTGCGGGGCGAGCAGGGGCTGGACACCCGGCTGAACGAGCGGGCCTCCAACCTGTCCGGCGGCCAGTGCCAGCGGCTGGCCCTGGCCCGGGCGCTGCTCCACGACAGCCCGGTCTACCTCTTTGACGAGGCCACCTCCAACATCGACGTGGAGAGCGAGAACGACATCATGGCGGAGATACACGCCCTGGCAAAGACCCGCACCGTCATCCTCATCTCCCACCGCCTGGCCAATGTGGCCGATGCGGACAATATCTATGTGATGGACGGCGGCAGGGTCGTGGAGAGCGGGAGCCATGAAACGCTGCTGGCCGCAGACGGCTATTACGCCAGGCTTTGGAACGCCCAGCAGGAGCTGGAGAACTACGGAAAGGAGGTCCGGGCATGAGAAGAAGCGGATTTGCGGTGATGGGAAAGCTCATCGGGCTGGTGAAGCCCCTGGCCGGCTATATGCTTCTGGCCATCGCCATGGGCCTTGCGGGCCACCTGTGCGCCGCCTTTATCACCATCTCCGGCGGCTATGCTGTGCTGAATGTGCTGGGCTTTGACATGCCCCTGGGCCTGACCGCCCTGTTTGTCTCAGTGGTGCTGCTGGCCGTCCTCCGGGCGGCCCTGCGCTACGGCGAGCAGGCCTGCAACCACTTCATCGCCTTCAAGCTGCTGGCCCTCATCCGGGACAAGGTCTTTCAGGCCCTGCGCCGGCTGTGCCCGGCCAAGCTGGAGGGGCGGGACAGGGGCGACCTGATCTCGGTCATCACCTCGGACATCGAGCTGCTGGAGGTGTTTTACGCCCACACCATCTCCCCGGCGGCCATCGCGGCCCTGTTCTCCCTGATCCTCTGCCTGTTCATCGGGCGGTACCATTGGGGGCTGGGCCTGCTGGCCCTATGCGCCTACCTGATAGTGGGCATCGCGGTGCCGCTGGTCACCTCCAAACTCAGCGGGGAGGACGGCATGAAGTTCCGCACCAAATCCGGGGAGCTGAGCGCCTTCGTGCTGGACAGCCTCCGGGGCCTGCCGGAGACCCAGCAGTACGGCCGGGGCGAGAAGCGGCTGAAGGAGATGAACGCCCGCACCGACGCCCTGGCCAAGGACGAGGAGCGGATGAAGCGCACCGCCGGGCGGAACACCGCCGGCACCAACACCATTATCCTGCTGTTTGACCTGGCCATGCTCCTGGCCTCCGCCGCCCTGTACCGGCAGGGGGCGGTGGGCTTTGACGGGGTGGTCATCCCCACGGTGGCCCTGATGAGCTCCTTCGGCCCGGCGGTGGCCCTGGCCAATCTGGGCAGTACTCTGCAGAACACATTTGCCGCCGGAAACCGGGTGCTGGACATCCTGGAGGAGACCCCCGTGGTGGAGGAGGTGACCGGCCGGACGGAGACCGGCTTCACCGGCGCCGCCGCGGAGGAGGTGTGCTTCGCCTACGGGGAGGAGACCATTCTGGACCATGTGTCCGTGGAGGTCCCAAAGAATGAGATCGTGGGCATCGTGGGCCGCAGCGGCAGCGGAAAATCCACCCTGCTGAAGCTGTTCATGCGCTTCTGGGAGGTACAGGAGGGCATGGTCAGCGTCTCCGGCCGGGCCGTGGGCGACATCAACACCTCGGACCTGCGGGACATGGAGAGCTTCGTCACCCAGGAGACCCACCTGTTCCACGACAGCATCAGAAACAACCTGCGCATTGCCAGGCTGGACGCCACCGACGAGGAGATCGCGGCCGCCTGCAAAAAGGCCTCCGTCCACGACTTCATCATGACCCTGCCCCAGGGGTACGACACCCCGGTGGGCGAGCTGGGAGACACCCTGTCCGGCGGCGAGCGCCAGCGGCTGGGCCTGGCCCGGGCTTTTCTCCACGGCGCGCCCTTCCTGCTGCTGGACGAGCCCACCAGCAATCTGGACAGCCTGAACGAGGCGGTCATCCTCCGCTCACTTAGGGAGGAGGGAAAGGACAAGACCGTGGTGCTGGTGTCCCACCGGGCCTCCACCATGCGGGTGGCGGACAAGGTCTATTCCGTGGAACACGGGAGGATGAGCTGATGGACGCCAAGACCAAACGGGAACGGGAAAAGGAGCTGGTCTCCCAGATGATCGCCCTGTACTGCAGAAAGAACCACGGCGGCAAGCCCTTGTGCCCCGACTGCGCCGCCCTGGAGGCCTACGCCCGGCAGCGCAGCGACAAGTGCCCCTTTATGGAGAGCAAGACCTTCTGCTCCAACTGCAAGGTGCACTGCTACAAGCCGGAGATGCGGGAGAAGATCCGGGCGGTCATGCGCTTTTCCGGCCCCCGGATGATCTTCCGCCGCCCCGGCGCGGCCATACGCCACATGGTCGAGACGAACAAAGAAAAGAGACGATTGGAGAAGACAACATGAACATCAAGAAGATCGCGTACATCACACTGGGCTGCGTGGGCGTGGGCCTGGGCGCCCTGGGGGCGGTGCTGCCCCTGCTTCCGGCCTTCCCCTTTCTGCTGCTGGCGGCCTTCTGCTTCGGCAGAAGCTCGGAGAAGCTGCACACCTGGTTCACAAGCACCAAGCTCTATAAAAATAACCTGGAGAGTTATGTCCAGGGCAAGGGCATGACCCAAAAGACCAAGGTTCGCATCATGGTCACGGTGACGATTCTCATGAGCGTGGGCTTCATCATGATGCACCAGGTGCCCGTGGGCCGCATCGTGCTGGGCTGTGTGTGGGTGTTTCATATTCTCTATTTCATCTTCGGGGTCAAGACCCTTCCTGTGGCCGCCCCGCCGGAGCCCCAGGAGGATTGACGGGAATT
>JBJEYO010000045.1:0-3036 GCA_051886935.1 Candidatus Enterenecus sp.
ACGGCGTAGGCGCGGGCGATGGCCACGCGCTGCTTCATGCCGCCGGACAGCTCCTTGGGGTAGGCGTTGACGAACTTCTCCAGGCCCACCATCTTGATGTACTTCATGGCGATCTCTTCCCGCTGCTCGTTGTTCAGGTCCTTGCGGAGCTTCAGGCCGAATTCCACGTTCTTCTTCACGGTGAGCCAGGGGAACAGGGCGTACTGCTGGAACACCACGCCGCGGTCCACGCCGGTGCCCTCCACCTTCACGCCGTCCACCAGCACCTCGCCGGAGGTGGGCTCATGGAGGCCCGCGATGATGTTCAGCAGCGTGGACTTGCCGCAGCCGGACGGGCCGACCACGCAGATGAACTCGTTGTCATAGATGTCCATGGTGACGCCGTTCAGAGCCACGGTCTTGCCATTGCGGCCCTCGTATACTTTTTCGACGGCCTTGATCTGGACCTTGGGGGTCAGATTTCTCTCTTCTCCTGCCACGATGTCAGTCTCCTTTCCGCAAATTTCAGGATCTTTTCCGCCAGCATTCCGATGACGCCCACCACAATGATATACAGCATCATGGGCGCCGTCTCAAAGGAGCTGCTCAATGCCCGGATACGCATGCCCAGGCCGGCGGAGGCGCCGGTGGACTCGGCGGCGATCAGGGTGGTCAGGGCCACGGAGATGCCCAGACGGACGGCGGTGATGATGAAGGGGGTGGTGGCCGGGAAGATCACCTTGACGAACAGGACCGTATCATTGGCGCCCAGCACCCGGGCGGCCTTGATGAGGGTCTCATCCACGTTGATGACGCCCTGGAACACCGTGATGGATATGGTCAGGAAGGTGGCCAGACAGATGACCACGATCTGGGGGGTCCGGCCAACGCCCACGGCGATGACCACCAGAGGCACGTAGGCCAGAGGGGGAATGTTGCGGATAAACTGGATCCAGGGCTCCACGATGTAGCGGACGGGGCGGTACCAGGCCATCAGGAAGGCCACGGGCACGCCGATGACAAAGCCCAGGAGGAAGCCGATGCCGGCGGAGGTCAGGGAGCTGGCAACGTCGCCCCAGAACACGCCTCTGCCCTCCGGCTTGGCGGCCGCCATCTTCGTGTAAGAGCCAAACACCTCATTCAGAGGCGGGAACGCGCGGCCGGTGCTCTCTCCCTGGGACAGCAGGGTCCACACCAGGATGGCCACGGCCAGTGAGATCAGCAGCCACGCCCATTTGGGAATCCTGCTGATCCAGTCCGTCTTCTTCTTGTTCTTGTTCACGGGGAGACCTCCTTCATTTCATTGATCGCAGGCAAATGCTGAGCAAACTGGCCGGCGAAGCGCGGCTCAGGAGCGCGCCGCGGTGTCCCAACGGCCACTTTGGTCAGCATTTGCGCCCCCGGGAAGGCAGCCGGGCGGCCGCCTTCCCGGGCAGGGAAAGTCACTTACTTGCTGGCCTCCAGCATGATGTCGGTGAGGACGAACTCCTCGGGAGTCAGGTTGCCCTCGGCCTCCAGAACGCCGTTGGCGATGAAGGTGGCCTGCTGGTCACCATAGATGCGGACGACCTCGCCGTTGCCCAGCATCTCGACCACCTGCTCGCTGGTCATCCAGGAGCCGTCATAGCGCTGAGCGATGACGGTGTCGGCGTCGCTCTTCAGGACATCAGCGATGTAGCCGGCCACCTCGTTGGCGATGTCGTCATCGGTGGTGGCGGCAGCGGCGTAGTCCATGGCCTTGTACATGGCGCGGACGAAGCGGACCATGGCATCAGAGTTCTCAGCAGCCCACTTGGGGTTCACGACCCAGGAGCCGGGGGAAACCAGGGAGGGGAAGTCCACATTGGAGCAGATGTCGGTGGCGTTCTCGGCGTTGGCCAGAATGGTCAGGGAGTAGGGGGACCAGGCAGCCACGGCGTCCACGGTGTTGGACAGGGCGGCGGTGGTCAGGGCGGTGTCGTCCATGGACACGGCGTTGACGTCGTCCATGGTCAGGCCCACGGAGGCCAGAGCCACGGTCAGGATGGTCTCGGAGGAGGTGCCGGCGGAGTAGCCGATGGTCTTGCCGGCCAGATCTTCCAGGGTGGAGATGCCCTTCAGGCCGATGATGCAGTCGCCGTCACCCAGGTGCTGGAGCAGCAGGACCTGAGCGTTGCCGGTGGAGCACAGCTTGTGGGCGCCGGGGCCGATGTAGGAGATGTCGATGGAGCCGGACTCCATGGCGGCGATCTCAGTGGGGCCGTTCTCGAAGGCGGTCATAACGATGGTGATGCCCTCCTCGGCGAAGTAGCCCTTGGCGTCGGCAGTGGCCACGGCCCACAGAGCGCCCCAGTTGGGCATGTAGGCCAGGTTCAGGGTGATGGGCTCAACGGTGGGCTCGGGCTCCTTGCTGGGCTCGGGCTCCTTGGAGTCCACAGGCTGGGAGGCAGAAGGAGCAGTGCTGGGGCTGTTGGCGGGAGTGTTGCTGCTGCACGCGGCCAGGGCGAAGATCATAACCAGGGCCAGCAGCATAGCGGTCAGCTTTTTCATTGTTTTTCCTCCTAATTTTTTCGTTTACCTTATTTCACCGGCACAGCCGGGCAGGTACAGGATAAGAAGATCACACGTTGGACAGGTCATCGTCCTTCATGCACAGATGGACGGCGCCCACCTTGAAGGTCTTGGGCAGGGCCAGGATTCTGGGGTTGGGGCCCACGTACTTCTTCATGGCGTCCTGGAGGGCCTCCTCGAAGGTGGCCCGGGTCTTGAGACCCATGCCCCGGGCGATGCCGGGCTCCTGGGCGCCCACGATGTAGATGGCGGAGGTATTCATCTCCGCGATATGGCCGCAACTCATCATGGAAAAACCGTGGAAGGGATGGAAGGCGTTGGCGAAGCGGTACTTGCGGATGTACTCCTGGTTGGTGGCGAAGTACTCGCCGTAGCGGTCCATGTCGGGCAGGATGTTCATGTGGTCGTGCTGGAACATCTCGTACAGCTCCCGCAGGTAGGGCCAGCGCTCATCGTGGAAGTAGCCGTTGCAGATGGAGGAGCAGATGATCACGCAGTTGTCCTTCA
>JBJEYO010000046.1:0-3009 GCA_051886935.1 Candidatus Enterenecus sp.
TATAGCGGTCGCAGTCGCAGCCCACGGTGCAGCCGGGCTTGCCGCAGCCGTACTTGGGGCCCCGGTCATAGTAGATCTCGGAGCAGGGGCCGCAGGGGCCGGAGCCGTGCTCCCAGAAGTTGTCCTCCTTGCCGAACTTGAAAATGCGCTCGGCGGGGATGCCGATCTCCTCGTGCCAGATGCGGAAGGCCTCATCGTCGGCGGGGGTGGTCTCGTTGCCGGCGAAGACGGAGGGATAGAGGCGGTCGGGGTCCAGACCCACCCACTCCGGACTGGTCAGAAACTCCCAGGCCCAGTGAATGGCCTCGTTCTTGAAGTAGTCCCCGAAGGAGAAGTTGCCCAGCATCTCAAAATAGGTGCCGTGGCGGGCGGTGTGGCCGATGTTGTCGATGTCGCCGGTGCGGATGCACTTCTGGCAGGTGGTCACACGGTGGCGGGGGGGCTCCTGCTCGCCGGTAAAGTAGGGCTTCATGGGGGCCATACCGGAGTTGATGAGCAGCAGGGATGCGTCATTCTGGGGGATCAGGGAAAAGCTGGGCAGGCGCAGATGGCCCTTGGTCTCAAAGAAGGACAGGAACATCTCCCGCAGTTCGTTTACCCCGTAGGGCTTGGGGTCTTTCATGGGAATCTACCTCCATATATTAATAATTTCTCTTACAAAAACAAAACGCCCCGTTCCGGCTCAGGGGCGAGCCTGCCGGCTCGCGGTACCACCCTGATTATCCCGGAAGGGACATCTCACACCGTCCTGTAACGGGGACGACCCGTGCCGCTCCTCGCGGCCCGCTCGGGAGTGGCACGCCTGTCCGCTGGCGCCGAGGGCTCTCACCGTCCCCTCTCGCTCCTGGCCGCGCCGCAGGCTTAGCTCCGTCATCGCTTTTAACTGTATCAGTTTATCATATTTTTTGCCCTTGTCAAGCCCTGTTTCAGCCCTTTTGAAGCTGAAACGGCCCGGCGGCTGTGCCGCCGGGCCGCTCTGCGCTCATTCGCCGGAGCCGGACGGATAGGTGGTCGTGGTCTGCTGCCCGCCGAGCATGACGAAGGGGTTGATGCTCTCGCCCATGACCTGGGGGAACTCGCCGTTCCACTTCTCCACCATCTTCAGCTGGATGTACTCGGGGCTGGCCTGGAGCTGCTGCTGGATCAGCTCGATGGCGTAGGCCTCCGCCTCCGCCTTGATGCGCTGGCTCTCGGCCTCCGCCTCGGCGGCGATGACCTGCTGCTTGGCCTGCTCCTCCTTGGCCACCGTCTCGTTCTGCATCCGCAGGGCCTCCTGCTCGGCGGCCACCTTGGCCCGGATGACCTCCTCGAAGGCGTCCTCAAAGTCGATGTTCTCCACATTGAAGGCGGAGACGATGATGCCGCTGGCCGCCAGGCTCTCCCGCAGCTCGGACTCCACCTGCTCCTGGAGGGCAGAGCGGTTCTGCACCAGCTCCTCGGCCTTGAACCGGCCCACCGCGTTCTTCAGTACGCTGTTCACCTGGGGGATGATCAGCTTGGACTCCACGTTCTCAATGCCGATGGTGCGGATGATGTAGGACAGCTGGGACAGGTCGTACTGGTAGTTCAGCTTGACCTGCAGGTTCTCCACCGTCTGGGTGTCCTTGGTGTAGGCGGGGGTGCTGATCTCATAGACCTGCTCCCGGATGTCGATGGCCTTGATGGACTCGATGACGGGGATCTTGAAGTGGGGGCCGGCGGCCAGGTCGCTGGACACGATGGCGCCCAGTCTGGTCTTGACGCCGATATGTCCCTCGGGGATGATGGTCATGCTGCTGAACACCAGGATCAGGGCCACGACGAGAATGGGAACGATGATGACAACTTTTTTCAATACAGGTTTCACTGTGATGTACCTCCTTGCGCTTTGTCCGGCTGCAAATACTGCCATTCTGTGCTAACTATATGGTCAACCGGGGCCGGTTGTCAATAGTTTCGGCGCAAAAACCGGCCGGACGCAAGCGCGTCCGGTCGTTCCGTTTCAGATCTCCCCGTCGCAGTATCGGCAGGCAGCCAGGGCCGCCACCGTGCCGTCCGCCGCGGCGGTGGTCAGCTGGCGCACCGCCTTGGTCCGGCAGTCCCCCGCCGCGAACACCCCGGGCAGGCCGGTGCGGCAGTCCTCCCCGGCCATCACATAGCCCCCGCTGTCCAGCTCCACCAGCCCGGTGAGGGGCTCGGTGGCCGGCTGGCGCCCCACGGCCACGAACACGCCGTCCGCATCCACCGTGCGCTTCTCCCCGGTCTCCACATGCCTCAGCCCCAGGCCGGAGAGCCTGCCCTCCCGCCGCAGCAGCTCCGCCGGGGCATAGCCCATCAGCAGGCGGACATTGGGACACCGGCGCACCTTTTCCGCCAGACCTGCCTCCCCTCGAAAGGTCTCCCGGCGGTGGATGACGGTCACACTCCGGCACACCCGGGACAGGAACAGGGCGTCCTGGAGGGCGGTGTTGCCGCCCCCCACCACGGCCGTGTCCTTCCCTTTATAGAACGGCCCGTCGCACACCGCGCAGTAGGACAGGCCACGGCCCACCAGCTTCTCCTCGTCCTCCAGACCCAGGCGGCGGTGGCGGGAGCCCACGGCCAGCACCAGGGCCCGGCCCAAATAGGCCCCCCGGCCGGTCTGGGCCGTATACCCGGCCTCCTCCCGCCGGACCCCGGTGACGGCGGCGCTGACTATCTCCACACCCAGCCGCTCCACCTGGCCGGACAGCCCCAGGGCGAAGTCGGCACCGCTGACACCGGGCAGGCCGGGGTAGTTCTCCACCAGAGGGGAGTCGATGATCTGGCCGCCGGGGGCGGCCTTTTCCAGCACCAGCACGGACTTGCCCGCCCGGGCGGCGTACAGGGCAGCGGTCAGCCCCGCCGGCCCGCCGCCCACCACAATGATGTCATACATGCTCCGCACCCCTCCTTTGGGGTTAGCTTGTGCAAAAAAAGGTCCCGCCATTCGGATTTTTGAAGTGACCCCAAAAAGTTAGACAATAATTATCAGCAAAAATTGTTCAAGCA
>JBJEYO010000047.1:0-2891 GCA_051886935.1 Candidatus Enterenecus sp.
GCATCATCGAGATGTGGACGAAGATTCCCGCCAGCAAGGTCAAGGCCCAGGAATATGACCAGCTCCGGCAGCTCGAAGACCGCCTGAAGCAGCGCATTGTCGGCCAGGACGAGGCCATCTCCGCCATCGCCCGGGCCATCCGGCGCAACCGCGTCGGCATCTCGGTCAAGAAGCACCCCGTCTCCTTCATCTTTGTCGGCTCCACCGGCGTCGGCAAGACGGAGCTGGTGCGCTGCCTCGCGGACGATATGTTCGACTCCACCGAGTCCCTGATCCGGCTCGATATGTCGGAGTATATGGAGAAGCACTCGGTCTCCAAGATCATCGGCTCGCCTCCGGGCTACGTCGGCTACGACGAGGCCGGCCAGCTGACGGAGAAGATTCGCCGCAAGCCCTATGCTGTCATTTTGTTCGACGAGATCGAAAAGGCGCACCCGGATGTGCTGAACATCCTGCTGCAGATTCTGGACGACGGCGAGATCACCGACGCCCACGGCCGGAAGGTGAACTTTGAGAACACGGTCATCGTCATGACCTCCAACGCCGGCAGCGAGAAGAAGGAGGGTACCGTGGGCTTCGACCGCACCCGCAATGAGCAGGGCAAGGATCGGGCCATGAAGGCTCTGGGCCAGTTCCTGCGGCCGGAGTTCATCAACCGGGTGGACGAGATCGTCTACTTCAACCAGCTCACCGAGGACAACTTCAAGGCCATCGCAAAGATCATGCTGGCCGAGCTGGAGGGCGTGCTGAGGGACAAGAACATCACCTTCCACTACGACGAGTCGGTGCTGGACTATCTGGTGAAGAAGTCCTACTCCGCCGCCTACGGCGCCCGCAACCTGCGCCGGCAGATCCAGCGGGACCTGGAAGACCCCATCGCCGCCAAGCTCATCGAGCGGTATGCCGACCCCATCACCATGGTGCGGCTGACCGCCGAGGGCGAGAACCTGAGCATCATCACCGATTAAAATGTGTCCCCGCCGGAATTTTGATCCGGCGGGGACATTTTAATTTAGATTTACTTTTTGAACAGGCCGCCCAGACCTTTCAGGGCATCCCCTACGCTGTCAGCACCCAGCTTGGCCTTTACCGCGGCAATCACGCCGTCGATCTGATCGTCAGGAAGATCGATTCCGGTGATCTTCTCCAGCGCGGCCACTGGATTCTTCAGGAACTGCTCCTTTAAGTCGTCGTCCTTCTTCAGCTTGTTCACAATGTCTTCTACAGCTTTCTTAATGTCCATCATAGCTCCTCCTAATCATGATGTGTGATGCAAGGCTTACAGCCGGGACCGGATGGCCCGCAGGAACTCCAGGCTGGTGACCTTTTGGGCAGGGGTCTCCCCATCCCACAGGCCGGCCAGGTCGCCGGTCATGACGCCGGACTCAATGGTGTCAACGGCGGCCCGCTCCAGCTTCCGGGCAAAGGCGGTCAGTTCCGGGATGCCATCCAGCTCCCCCCGCTTCCCCAGGGCGCCCGTCCAGGCGAACAGGGTGGCCATGGGGTTGGTGGAGACCTCCTCCCCCTTCAGGTAGCGGTAGTAGTGGCGGGTGACGGTGCCGTGGGCGGCCTCGTACTCATAGTTCCCATCGGGGGACACCAGCACGGAGGTCATCATGGCCAGGGAACCGAAGGCAGTGGACACCATGTCGCTCATGACGTCGCCGTCGTAGTTCTTGCAGGCCCAGATGAAGCCGCCTTTGGAACGGATGACCCGGGCCACCGCATCGTCGATGAGGGTGTAGAAATAGGTGATGCCCGCGGCTTTGAACTTCTCCTCGTATTCAGCGGCGAAGATGTCCGCGAAGATGTCCTTGAAGGTGTGGTCGTACTGCTTGGAGATGGTGTCCTTGGTGGAGAACCACAGGTCCTGCCGGGTGTCCAGGGCGTACTGGAAGCAGGAGCGGGCAAAGGAGGAGATGGACTTGTCCAGGTTGAACTGGCCCTGGAGCACGCCGGGGCCGTCAAAGTCCTGGATGGTCTGGCGGCTCTGGGTCCCGTCGGCGGCGGTGAACACCAGCTCCGCCCTGCCGGGGCCGGGCACCCGGTACTCCGTGGCCCGGTACACATCGCCGAAGGCGTGGCGGGCGATGGTGATGGGGGCCTGCCAGTTCTTCACCACCGGGCTGATGCCCCGCACCATGATGGGGGCGCGGAACACGGTGCCGTCCAGAATGGCCCGGATGGTGCCGTTGGGGGACTTCCACATCTGGGACAGCTTGTACTCCTCCACCCGCTGGGCGTTGGGGGTGATGGTGGCGCACTTCACGGCCACGCCGTACTTCTTGTTGGCCAGGGCCGCGTCCACGGTCACCTGATCCGCCGTGGCCTCCCGGTTGGGCAGTCCCAGGTCGTAATACTCGGTCTTCAGGTCGATGTAGGGCTCCAGCAGCTCCTCCTTGATTTGCTGCCAAAGGATGCGGGTCATCTCGTCCCCGTCCATCTCCACCAGGGGGGTCTTCATCTGAATTTTGCTCATGAAATATGCTCCTTTATCCGTCAGTGGGGAACGGCAACGGCCGTTCCCCACTGGTTTTGAAGTTCAGTATTGCGGATAGTTGGGTCCGCCCGAGGTGCCGTCGGTCCTGGTGTAGGTACCGCCGTCCAGAGCGGGCCAGCCGGGCTCCACCCGGGGCCGCTGTCCCATCAGGAAGTCGTAGAATTTGGCCACGGAGCCGGTGTAGTAGGGCCGCAGCCAGCTGCTGAACAGGATGCAGGCCGCGCTCATCAGCACGCACACCACCATGACGCCGCCCAGCATACCGGCCATGGCGCCGTAGGAGAAGCTGCCCGCGAACATGTAGCTGCCGCCGCCGATCCAGACGATCACCACCAGGACGATGATGCCCACCCAGACGATGGCCATCTCCACCAGGTACCAGCCGATGAAG
>JBJEYO010000048.1:0-2874 GCA_051886935.1 Candidatus Enterenecus sp.
TTCCAGGGCATCATGCCCGTGCGGGGCAAGATCCTCAACTGCCTGAAGGCGGACTACGCCCGCATCTTCAAAAGCGAGATCATCACCGACCTGCTGAAGGTCATGGGCTGCGGCGTGGAGGTCTCCCACAAGAACAACAAGGACCTGAACGCCTTTGACATCAACAACCTGCGGTGGAACAAGATCGTCATCTGCACCGATGGCGACGAGGACGGCTTCCAGATCCGCACGCTCATTCTGACCATGCTCTACCGCCTGACCCCCACCCTCATCAAAGAGGGCTATGTGTATATCGCCGAGTCCCCCCTGTACGAGATCACCTGCAAGGAAAAGACCTGGTTCGCCTACTCCGACAGGGAGCGCAACGACATCTGCCGGGAGCTGGAGGGCAAAAAATACGAGGTCCAGCGGTCCAAGGGTCTGGGCGAGAACGAGCCGGACATGATGTGGCTGACCACCATGAGCCCGGAGACCCGGCGGCTGATCAAGGTCATGCCCGAGGACGTGGAAAAGACCGACCAGGTCTTCAACCTGCTGCTGGGGGACAACCTCCAGGGCAGAAAAGACCATATTGCCGACAACGGATACAAATATCTGGACCTGGCTGATATTTCCTGAAGGAGAGAGATAACATGGATCACATTATTTTACACGTCACCTATACCTGCAAGCCCGGCAAGGCGGAGGAGTTCGTCCGCACAGTGAAGGACCGCGGCCTCCAGCAGACCGTTCGGGCCGAGGACGGCTGCCTGCAGTACGACTACCACATCTCCTGCGAGGCGCCCGACACCGTGGTGCTGCTGGAGATGTGGCGGGACGCCGGGGCGGTGGCCGTCCACATGGGCCAGCCCCACATG
Source organism: Candidatus Enterenecus sp. (assembly GCA_051886935.1). Taxonomy (GTDB): domain Bacteria; phylum Bacillota; class Clostridia; order Oscillospirales; family Oscillospiraceae; genus Enterenecus. The sequence continues at coordinate 858 of JBJEYO010000048.1, forward strand.
AAGGAGATCGGCAAGCTGAAGGAGCAGCTGGTGCTGAACACCGACATCCGGCGCTTCGAATAACCCCCGCGTATTTTGTTGGGTAAAGGAACAGGATCGCCATGCCAAAGAAGAAGCAGCCCGAACAGAACGGGCCCAAAAAAGTCGTCAACCCCAACGTCATGGGCCTGCGGGCCCAGGTGGTGGAGCAGCCCATCACCGAGACGCTGGAGCTGAACTATATGCCCTACGCCATGAGCGTCATCGTCTCCCGGGCCATTCCGGAGATCGACGGCTTCAAGCCCTCCCACCGCAAGCTGCTGTACACCATGTACCAGATGCACCTGCTGGGAGGCGCCCGCACCAAGAGCGCCAATATCGTGGGCGCCACCATGAAGCTGAACCCCCACGGCGACGCCGCCATCTACGACACCATGGTGCGCCTGAGCCGTGGCTACGGCGCCCTGCTCCACCCCCTGGTGGACTCCAAGGGCAACTTCGGCAAGGTCTACTCCCGGGACATGGCCTGGGCCGCCAGCCGATACACCGAGGCCCGGCTGGACCCCATCTGCGCCGAGCTGTTCCGGGACATCGACCAGGACGCGGTGGACTTTGTGCCCAACTATGACGGCAAGCTCATGGAGCCCACCCTGCTGCCCACCACCTTCCCCAACGTGCTGGTGGCGGCCAACCAGGGCATCGCCGTGGGCATGGCCTCCAACCTGTGCGGCTTCAACCTGGGCGAGGTGTGCGACGCCGCCATTGCCCGCATGAAGGACCCCAACGCCGACCTGATGGCCATTCTCAAGGCCCCTGACTTCTCCACCGGCGGCCAGCTGCTCTATGACGGCGCGGCCCTGGCGGAGATCTACCGCACCGGCCGGGGCAGCGTGAAGCTGCGGGCCAAATGGCGGTATGTGAAGGAGGACAACCTGATCGAGGTGTACGAGATTCCCTACTCCACCACCTCCGAGGCCATCATCGACAAGGTGGCCGAGCTGGTCAAGGCGGGCAAGGTCAAGGAGATCTCCGACATGCGGGACGAGACCGACCTGTCCGGCCTGAAGCTGGCCATCGACCTGAAGCGGGGCACCGATCCGGACAAGCTCATGGCCAAGCTGTTCCAGACCACCCCCCTCCAGGATTCCTTCGCCTGCAACTTCAACATCCTCATCGCCGGGATGCCCCGGGTCATGGGCGTGGGGGAGATCCTGGACGAGTGGATCGCCTGGCGCATGGACTGCGTGCGCCGCCGCACCTACTTCGTCTGCCAGAAGAAAGAGGAAAAGCTCCACCTGCTGAAGGGCCTGAAGCGCATCCTGCTGGACATCGACAAGGCCATCCGCATCATCCGGGAGACCGAGATCGAGGCGGAGGTCATCCCCAACCTGATGATCGGCTTCGGCATCGACCAGGTCCAGGCGGAATATGTGGCGGAGATCAAGCTGCGCAATCTGAACAAGGAGTATATCCTGAAGCGGGTGGCCGAGGTGGACTCCCTGGCCGGGGAGATCGCGGACCTGAAGGACATCATCAACTCCCCCAGACGCATCCAGAAGATCATGCAGGGCGAGCTGGAGCAGGTGAAGAAAAAATACGCCATCCCCCGCCGCACTGAGATCGTCTACGAATACCGGCAGATGGAGGAGGAACAAAAGGCCGCCGCGGCGGACACCCCCGACTACCCGGTGAACGTGTTCCTCTCCAGAGAGGGCTACTTCAAGAAGATCACCCCCCAGTCCCTGCGCATGAGCGGGGAGCAGAAGTACAAGGAGGGGGACGGCCCCTTCCTCCAGTGGGAGGGGACCAACCGGGACGAGCTGCTGGTGTTCACCGACCGGCAGCAGTGCTACAAGGCCCGGCTGTCCGACTTCGACGATTCCAAGGCCAGCGTGCTGGGCGACTACCTGCCCACCAAGCTGGGCATGGAGCCGGAGGAGAAATTCCTGTGGGCCTGCCGCCCGGGGGACTACTCCGCCCACCTGCTGTTCTTCTTTGAGAACGGCAAGGCCGCCCGGGTGGAGCTGAGCGCCTACCA
>JBJEYO010000049.1:0-2840 GCA_051886935.1 Candidatus Enterenecus sp.
GCGGGAATACTTTGTGTATTTCAAACTTTTCTGACGAAGTTCAGCGGAAATTTCCGGCGTGAAGATGTGCGTGGGGATTTATTCAGAGGTTTCTAAAAAAGGAAACCGTCCTGAATGGAACGGTTTCCTCTTTCGTGTTCCGGAATTTCCCGCGCGGTCACGCCTTCGGCAGGCGCACCGTCACTGTAGTACCCCTGCCCTCCTGGCTCTGGAGCTCCAGCGTCCCGCCGTGGTACTGGACGGCGTGCTTGACGATGGACAGGCCCAGGCCGGTGCCGCCGGAGGCCTTGGAGTGGCTCTTGTCCACCCGGTAGAACCGCTCAAACACCCGGCCCTGATGCTCCGGCGGGATGCCGATTCCGGTGTCCTTCACCGACAGGACGGCGCTTGTCTCGTCCCCGGAGACCGTCACCGTCACCGAGCCGCCGGGCACATTGTACTTGACGGCGTTGTCGCACAGGTTGCAGATCACCTCGGAGAGCAGGCGGCGCACGCCGCTGACATGGGTCTCCTCCCCCTCCACGGCGATGGTCACACCGGCAGCCCGGGCGGCCTCCTCCAGAGAGGCGGCCGCCTCCCCGGCCAGGGCAAGCAGCTCCACGTCCTCCCGGGGCATCTCGTCCCCCTCGTCCAGTTGGGACAGGCGGATGATGTCCTCCACAAGGGTCACCAGGCGGGCGGCCTCCTGCCGGATGTGGCCCACGAACCGGGGCACATCCTCCTCCTTCACCAGGCCGTTCTCCAGCAGCTCGGCGCTGCCGATGATGGACTGGAGCGGGGTCTTCAGCTCATGGGACACATTGGCGGTAAACTCCCGGCGGTTGCGCTCGGCAAAGGCCTGCTCGGTCACATCGAAGGTGAGCAGCACCGCTCCTGCCGCCTGGCCCTCCCCCTGGATGGGGCTGATGTCGAACTGGTACTCCCGGCCGCCCCGCTGGCAGCGGATCTCCTTGTGGCCCTCGGCCATGGCCGCCCGGATGGCCCGGTCCAGCTCGGGTGCCCGGTCCACCGTCAGGAAGTCCCGGCCCACGCAGGAGCTGTCCGTGCCGAACAGCGTCCGGGCCGCCGGGTTGATGCTCAGGATCATGCCCCGGCGGTCCAGCAGCACCAGTCCCTCGTTCATGCTGCCGGTGATCTGCTCAAACTCCCGGGTCCGCTGCTCCAGGTCCCGCATCTGCTCGTCGATCTGGCCCCGCTGGGCCTCCAGCCGCCTGACCAGAGGGCTCAGCTCCTCATACACGTCGTTGTCCATGGGATGGTCCAGGTCCAGCCGGTTCAGGGGCTCCACGATGCGCCTGGCCGCCCGGTTTGCCAGCAGGGCGGACAGGATGATGGCGACCACCGCCACCACCAGCACCGGCTGCAGGATGCCCAGCAGCAGCGTCACGGCGGTGACCTGCTGCACGGAGATGCGCAGCACCGTCCCGTCGGCCAGCAGCCGGGCGTAATAGATGGTCTTTTCCGTCAGGGTGGAGGAGTAGCGGGAGCTCTCCCCCTCGCCCTTCGCCAGGGCCTCCTGAATCTCCTCCCGGTCGGCGTGGCTCTCCATGGCCTGGGCGTCCGCCTGGGTGTCGTACAGCACGGCGCCGTCCGCCGCCACCCAGGTCAGGCGGTACTGGTTGGAGCTAAGCCGCTCCAGGTATCCGGTGCCGCTCTCCTCCACCGCCGCGGCGGCCAGGTCCAGCTCGTTCCGGAGCTGCTGCTCCCGCACGCCGGTGAAATAGTCGTACAGAATGCCCAGGATAATGGCCATGCTGGCCAGGAGCACCACCACCGCCACCAGAAGGGTGGAGCGGAAGATTCTCTTTGTCATACCTTTGCCTCCAGTCGGTAGCCCACATGGCGCACCGTCTCGATCAGGGCGCCGTAGGAGCCCAGCTTCTGCCGCAGGGTGCGGATGTGCATATCCACCGTGCGGGTCTCGCCGCAGTAGTCCATGCCCCAGACCTGGCTGAGCAGCTGCTCCCGGGTAAAGGCGGTGCCCGGGTGGGACAGGAACAGCCGCAGCAGCTCATATTCCTTGTAGGTCAGGGCCACCCGCTGCCCGTCCACGGTGACGGTGCGCTCGTCCACATTGACCGTCAGGCCGCCCACCTGCAGCAAATTCTCCTGTCCCCGGTCGCGGCAGCGGCGCAGCACCGCCTTCACCCGGGACACCATCTCCATCATGCCGAAGGGCTTCACCAGGTAGTCGTCCGCCCCCAGGTCCAGGCTCTGGATCTTGTCGTACTCCGCCCCCTTGGCCGTGGCCATGATGACCGGAATGTCCCTGGTGGCCGCGGAGGCCTTCAAGCGGCGGAGCAGCTCCACGCCGTCGGCGCCGGGCAGCATCACATCCAGGAGGACAAGCTCCGGCTTTTCCTCCTTCAGCGCCTCCCAGAAGGAGCCGCCGTCCTCAAAGCCGCGGGCCTCAAAGCCGGTGGAGCGCAGGGCGTACAGCTCAATGTCCCGGATGCTCCCATCGTCCTCCACACACCAGATCATGCCTGTTCCTCCTTGTGAGCGCCGGTGACCGAGAACACCACCCACTCGGCGATGTTCACGGCGTGGTCGCCGATGCGCTCGAAATACTTGGCGATCATCAAAAGGTCCAGAATATACTCCCCATCCATGGGGTTGCCGGCCACCTGCTGGATGAGGGAGTCCTTCACCTTGCAGAAGTAGTCGTCCACCACGTCGTCGTAGGCCTTCACCTGCCGGGCCAGCTCCACGTCCCGCTTCACATAGGCGTCCACGCTCTCGGTAACCATCTTGATGGCGGCCTTGGCCATCTCCCCGATGTGCTGGCAATGGTCCACGGCCCGGCCCTCCAGCAGGGGGATGATCTCGGCGATGTCCCG
>JBJEYO010000050.1:0-2829 GCA_051886935.1 Candidatus Enterenecus sp.
AGGCCGCCCAGGGGAGCGGCGCCCCACGCCGCGGCCCCGGCGGCCGTCCAGAGTTTGTTCATATTGAATTACTTGCGCTTGGCGTCCCGGGCTTCCATGGCGGCCAGCTCACGCTGGGCGTCCCGCAGGGACAGATTCACGCGGCCCTTCTCATCGATGTCGGTGACCTTCACCCACACCATGTCGCCGATGTTCACCACGTCCTCCACCTTCTCAACCCGCTTTTCAGCCAGCTTGGAGATGTGGACCATGCCGTCCTTGCCGGGGGCCAACTCCACGAAGGCGCCGAAGTTCAGGATGCGGACCACCTTGCCGTAGTACAGCATGCCCACCTCGGGGACGAACACGATGGTGTCGATCATCTTCTTGGCGGCGTCGCAGCAGGCGGCGTTCTCGGCGGAGATATAGATGGTGCCGTCGTCCTCGATGTCGATCTTGGCGCCGGACTCGGCGGTGATCTTCTGGATGACCTTGCCGCCGGAGCCGATGACCTCGCGGATCTTGTCGGGGTCGATCTTCATGGTGAGCATCTTGGGCGCAAACTCAGAGACCTGGGGACGAGGCTCGGCGATGCAGGGCAGCATGATCTCGTCCAGGATGGCCTTCCGGGCGTCGCCGGTGATGGCCAGGGCTTCCTTGATGATGGCGTGGGACAGGCCGTCGTTCTTGATGTCCATCTGGATGGCAGTGATACCGGCCTTGGTGCCGGCCACCTTGAAGTCCATCTCGCCGTGGAAGTCCTCCACGCCCTGGATGTCGATGAAGGTGGTGAAGGAGCCGTCGTCGTCCTGGATGAGGCCGCAGGAGATGCCGGCCACGGGAGCCTTGATGGGCACGCCGGCGTCCATGAGGGCCAGGGTGGAGCCGCAGATGGAGCCCTGGGAGGTGGAGCCGTTGGAGGAAACCACCTCAGAGACCACGCGGATGGCGTAGGGGAACTCCTCCACGGAGGGGATCACAGGGTCCAGAGCACGCTCGGCCAGGGCGCCGTGGCCCTTCTCCCGGCGGTTGACGCTCCGGGCGCCGCGGGCCTCGCCCACGGAGTAGGAGGGGAAGTTGTAGTGGTGCATATAGCGCTTTTCCTCTTCCTCCCAGATGGTGTCCAGCTTCTGGCAGGCGGAGAGGGTGTTCAGGGTAGCCACGGACAGCACCTGGGTCTGGCCGCGGGTGAAGAGAGCGGAGCCGTGAACCCGGGGCAGCACGCCAACCTCGGCGGCCAGGGGCCGGATCTCGTTCTTCTGGCGGCCGTCCACCCGGTGGCCCTCCAGCAGCCAGGCCTTCACGATCTTCTTCTGGAACTTGTAGGTGATCTCGTCCAGGTACTGATCCATCTCGGGGAAGTCCTCCAGGAACAGCTCGTGCCAGTGGTCGATGAGCTTGTTCCAGCGCTCCTCCCGGACGTTCTTGTCGTCGGTGTCCATGGCGGCCTTGGCCTCGTCCATGGTGGCCTCCACGATCTTGTCGAAGAGCTCCTGGTCGAAGTCGGCGTGGTCGTAGGTCATCTTCTCCTTGCCGATTTCGGCGACGATGCCGTTGATGAACTCCACCTGAGCCTTGATCTCCTCGTGGGCCTTCACAATGGCCTCGTACATCACGTCGTCGGGGATCTGGTCTGCGCCGGCCTCGATCATGACCACCTTGGCGGCGGTGGCGGCGACGGTCAGGTCCAGCTTGGAGGCGTGGCGCTGCTCCTGGGTGGGGTTCATGACGATCTGGCCGTCCACATAGCCCACCTCCAGGCAGCCGATGGGGCCGGCCCAGGGGATGTTGGACACAGCCAGGCAGGCGGACACGCCCACCATGGCGGCAGCTTCAGGAGAGCAGTCCCGGTCCACGCTCATGACGGTGCAGGTGACCACCACGTCGTTGCGGAAGTCGCCGGGGAAGAGGGGACGGATGGAACGGTCAATGACGCGGGAAGCCAGCACGGCGGGCAGAGAGGGCTGACCCTCCCGGCGCATGAAGGACCCGGGGATGCGGCCGACAGCATAGAGCTTTTCCTCAAAGTCCACGGACAGGGGGAAGAAGTCCACGCCGTCCCGGGGACGGGGAGCAGCGGTGACGGCCACCAGAACGGTGGTGTCGCCGTACTTCACCAGGGCGGACGCGTTGGCCAGCTCGGCTACCTTGCCGAACTCCAGGGAGAAGGGGCGGCCGGCGATTTCGGTCTTGTAGATATGGTTGTTAAATTGCTTGTGGGTAATGATGGTTGACATAACGCGGCTCCTTTCAAAGAAAAATGAATGGTGGTCGCGGAGAGACGGCTGCCTTATTTAGCACTTGAAGGCATGTCCGACCCCTCGGGCACACGTTCAAACGCTAAGATAGGGCGAGAATCTCTCCGCAAAGGCGGGTTGGGAAAAAGGGGCGGTGCAGTTTTGGCCACACCGCCCCCAAAAACGATACTTACTTACGGATGCCCAGCTTGGCAATGAGGGTACGATACCGCTCGATGTCCTTCTTGGCCAGATAGTCCAGCAGCTTGCGGCGCTTACCGATCATCTTGTACAGGCCGCGGCGGCTGTGGTTGTCGTGGATGTGCACCTTCAGGTGCTCGGTCAGCTCGTTGATGCGAGCGGTGAGGATGGCGATCTGGACCTCAGGAGAGCCGGTGTCGGTCTCGTGGGTGCGGTTGGCTTCGATAACAGCAGTCTTTTCGTCCTTGCGGATCATGGTTGGTTCCACCTTTCTTCGTTTTGCCTCTGACTGAGTGACGGGCGGGTGTATCCCTCATATGCAGGCGAAGATCCCGGGACTAAGTCAGGGTAGTATGTGCGCTTCACGCACGTATTATGTAGTATAGCACCAGATCAACAAAATGTAAAGAAG
>JBJEYO010000051.1:0-2771 GCA_051886935.1 Candidatus Enterenecus sp.
GCCTTCCGCATGGCTTTCAGCTGGTCGGCGGTGTCCAGAATCTCCAGGATCTCTTCGCTGCTTAAGTCCAGCAGCTTCAGCAGGTCTTTTTTCATGGGGGGATGCCTCCTTATTTTCTGTCTGTCAGGCCAGGGTCTGCTTCAGGATGGCCAGACCCTTGTCCATTTCTTCCTTGGTGATGGTGAGGGGGGGCAGCAGGCGCAGGCGGGGTCCGGCGGTGAGGACCAGCAGGCCCTGTTCTGCCAGGAGAGAAGCCAGCTCCTTGTTGGTGCGCTCGCCCTTCACGTCTACGCCCAGCATGAGGCCCATGCCAACCACGTCCCCCAGGCAGGGGCTGTTCAGGGCAAGAATGCCCTCCCGCAGGTACTGGCCCTTGGCCTTCACGTCCTCCATCATCTGGTCGTCCAGAATGTCCAGAATGGTGCAGGCGGCGGCCGCTGCGATGGGGTTTGCCCCGAAGGTGGAGCCGTGGGTGCCGGCGGTGAGGACCTTGGCGCACTTTTCGTTGGCCAGGATGCCGCCCATGGGCAGGCCGCCGGCGATGCCCTTGGCGAAGGTGGACACGTCGGGCTGAATGCCGTACTGCTGGAAGGCGAAGAGGGAGCCGGTGCGGCCGACGCCTGTCTGCACCTCGTCAATGAGCAGCAGCCAGTCCTTCTCCTTGCAGAGCTGGGCCACCTTATGGACCAGCTCCTTGTCCAGGGGGTTCACGCCGCCCTCGCCCTGGATGAGCTCCATCATGATGCCGCACACGTCGTCCCCGGTCTGCTCCAGGATGCTCTCCCAGGTGGGGTCTGCATACCGGAAGGCCTCGTTCAGGGGGAAGAAGTAGTTGTGGTAGGCGGGCTGGCCGGTGGCGGTGAGGGTGGTGATGGTGCGGCCGTGGAAGGAGTGGTTCAGGGTGATGATGGTGCTGCGGCCCTTGCCGTATTGATCAAAGCTGTACTTCCGGGCCAGCTTGATCATGGCCTCGTTGGCCTCGGCGCCGGAGTTGCCGAAGAAGGCGCAGGCCATGCCGGTGCGCTGGCAGAGGGCCTTGGCCAGCTTGGGGCCGGGCTGGGTGTAGTACAGGTTGGAGATATGACCCAGCTTTCCCGCCTGGTCGGTGATGGCCTGGACCCACCGGGGGTCGGCGCAACCCAGGGAGCACACGCCGATGCCGCTGGTAAAGTCGATGTACTCCTTTCCGGAGAGACTGTACAGGGTGGCGTTTTTGCCGTGGTCGATGTCCACGGGAAAGCGGTTGTAGGTTTGCATGACATACGTCTGATCCATTTCTCTGAGTTCTTCAAAGGTCATGGTCATACCTCCTTTTCTGGGGAAAGATTATGAAATTGTACCCCCGCAGGGGTGCTGGGAAACCTCGTAGAGTTTCGCCGCTGCAGCGGCGAAAGAAGGTGAAATCATGTTTGCCGGCGGCGTGTACGTCGGCAAACATACTGCTCAGCCCGCAAACGTGCGGGCCGCAGGCCCGTGCGATGCAGCGGGCTGCGATCCTGTCATTTGGAAAAGGCTTGCCTTTTTCAAATGTTTTACTCCCAAATCATAGTTCCGATGCCTTTGTGAGAGAGCATTTCGGTGAGGATAGAGTGGGGGATGCGGCCGTCCAGAATGTGGGTGCGGTGAACCCCCTGCTCCACGGCGTCCACGCAGCACTGGATTTTGGGAATCATGCCGCCGCCGATGATGCCGCTGGCCATGAGACCGGGCACGTCCTGGAGCCGGATCTGGGGGATGAGGGTGCTGTCGTCCTTGGGGTCCCGGAGCACGCCCCGCACGTCGGTGAGCAGGATGAGCTTTTCTGCGCCCAGGGCGATGGCCAGCTCCGCAGCGGCGGTGTCGGCGTTAATGTTGTAAGCGGTGTCGTTGTCGATGCCCAGGGCCACGGTGGAGATCACGGGGATGTAGCCGGCGGCCAGGGTGTCCTCCACCACCTGGGGGCAGACCTTCACGATCTTGCCCACCAGGCCGTACTTCTCGTCCAGCTTCTTGGCCTGGAAAAGAGCGCCGTCCAGGCCGCACAGGCCGATGGCCTTGCCGCCCAGGTTGTTGATGATGGAGACCAGGCGCTTGTTCACCTTGCCGCAGAGGACCTGCTGGACGATGTCCATGGTCTCCTCGTCAGTGTACCGCAGGCCGTCCACAAAGTGGGACTGCTTGCCCACCTTGGTGAGCATCTGGCCGATCTCCGGGCCGCCGCCGTGAACCATCACCACCCGCACCCCAACCAGGTTCAGCAGGATGATGTCGCTGATGACCGCGCTGCGCAGCTCTTCGGAGATCATGGCGTTGCCGCCGTACTTAATCACCACGGTCTTGCCGTAGTACTTTTGAATATAGGGCAGAGCCTCCACCAGCACGGTGGACCGCTCCAGATAGTTGTTCATGTCCATGGGTGTTTCCTCTTCTATCGGGGGTTTAGCTTCTGTAGTCGCCGTTGATCTTGACGTAATCATAGGTCAGGTCGCAGCCCCAGCAAGAGCAGGAGGCGTCTCCTTCGGTGAGAGTCACCAGGATGATGACCTCTTCCTCGGACAGGACCTTCTTGGCAACGTCCTCGTCAAAGACCACGCCCTGGCCGCCGGCGCACACCAGCAGCTCGCCGGCCTTGGACTGGAACTTGACCTCCACGGCCTTGGGGTCAAACTCTGCCCCGGAGTAGCCGATGGCGCACAGGACACGGCCCCAGTTGGCGTCGGCCCCGTAGACTGCGCACTTCACCAGGGGGGAGCGGACCACAGCCTTGGCCATGAACTCGGCCTTTTCCTCGG
>JBJEYO010000052.1:0-14843 GCA_051886935.1 Candidatus Enterenecus sp.
TCGCTCTCCCGCACCAGGGGCTCGTAGGCGGGGACCAGCTCCGGGGGCAGCATGGACAGCAGCTTGTCCTGAGCCACCGCCTCCACCTCTTTATAGGCGTCCTTGATGGCGGGGTTATAATACTTGATGGGGGTGGGCATGTCGCCGGTGATGATCTCCGGCGCATCGTGGAACAGGGCGGCAGCCGCCGCGCGGTCCGGGTCCAGGTCCTTGTGGAACACGTCCCGGCCGATGACCGCCAGGGCGTGGGAGAGCACCGCCACCTCATAGGAGTGCTCCTCCACATTCTCAGTGCGGGTGTTGCGCATCAGCGCCCACCGGGCGATGTAGCGCATGCGGAAAATATAGGCAAAAAAGCTGTGGCTCACGGCTGTTCTCTCCCTTTGGCCCCTCCGCCTTTCGGCGGAGTTCGACATAATAAAAGCAGTATAGCAGAATTCCCCTGGATTGTAAACCGTCCCGCCCTGTACAAACGCCGCAGAACTTGCTATAATATTTCTGCCATTTCTTGATTTTTTGTGAGGTATTCCATGAAGATCGCCATCTGCACCCTGGGGTGCAAAGTGAACCAATACGAGACCCAGGCCATGGAGCAGGAGCTCCGCCGCCGCGGCCATGAGCTGACCGCCTTCGACGGCCCCGCCGACGCCTACATCGTCAACACCTGCACCGTCACTGCCGTCAGCGACAAGAAGTGCCGCAACATCATCCGCCGGGCCCGCAAGGGCGCGCCGGAGGCGGTCATCGCCGTCTGCGGCTGCTACGCCCAGACCGACCCGGAGGCCGTGGCCGCCCTGGGGGTGGATGTGGTAGCCGGCTCCGCCGGGCGCATGGCCTTTCTGGACCGGCTGGAGGAGCAGCTGCAAGAGCGCCATGCCCAGGTGGTGGAGGTGGACCAGGCCCTGCGCCGCCGCCAGTTCGAGCGCCTGCCCGCCGGGGGTCAGGAGGGCCGCACCCGGGCCATGCTGAAGATCGAGGACGGCTGCGTCAACTTCTGCACCTACTGCATCATCCCCTACGCCCGGGGCCCCGTTCGCTCCCTCCCCCTGGAGGAGGCCGCGGAGCAGGCACGCCGCCTGGCGGAGGAGGGCTACCGGGAGATCGTGCTTACCGGCATCGAGATCTCCTCCTGGGGCCACGACCTGAGAAACGGGCAGACCCTTATGGACCTGATCGAGGCCGTCTGCGCCGCCGCGCCGGAGCTGCGGGTGCGCCTGGGCTCCCTGGAGCCCCGCACCATCACCGAGGAGTTCTGCCGCCGCTGCGCCGACCTGCCCAACCTGTGCCCCCACTTCCACCTGTCCCTCCAGTCGGGCTGCGACGCCACCCTGGCCCGCATGGGCCGGAAGTACGACACCGCACGGTATTATCAGTCCGTAGAATTACTGCGGGTATACTTCCATAACCCCGCCATCACCACCGATCTCATCGTGGGCTTCCCCCAGGAGAGCGGGGAGGAGTTCGGGCAGACCCTGGCCTTTATCCGCAAGTGCGCCTTCTCCGCCATGCACATCTTCCCCTACTCCCGCCGGCCCGGCACCCCCGCCGCCGCCATGGAGGGGCAGATCCTGAAAGCGGTGCAGGAGGAGCGGGCCCACCGGGCCGCCGCTGTGGCGGCGGACATGGAGCACGCCTATCTGGAGAACCTGGTGGGGCAGCTGCTCCCCGTCCTCTTTGAGGAGGAGAAGGGCGGCCTGTGGCAGGGCCACGCCCCCAACTATGTAGCCGTCCGGGCGCAGGGGGAACACCTTCACAACTGCCTGCGTAATGTGCGAATCACCGCCGTAGAGGGGGACGCCCTGGTGGGGGAGATCGAATAAAACATCACAAAAAATCATGGCCGCCGTCCTTTCGGACAGCGGCCATGTGTTTTACACTTCCATAATGACCGGCAGGATCATGGGATTCCGCTTGGTCTTTTTGTAGAGATAGCTGGACAGGTTGCCCTTGATCTCGGACTTGATGGTGGCCCAGTCCCGGACATGGCGGTCGGCGCAGCTGTTCAGCGCGTCGATGGCCACCTGGCGCAGCTCCTCCAGCAGTTCCTCGGACTCCTTCACATAGACGAAGCCCCGGGTGATGATGTCGGGGCCGGAGATAACCTGTCCGTCCTCGCCGGACATGGACACCACCACCACGATCATGCCGTCCTGAGCCAGATGCTGCCGGTCCCGCAGCACCACCGCGCCCACGTCGCCCACGCCGTAGCCGTCCACAAACACCTTGCCCGCGGGCACGGTGCCATTGATGCGGATGCTTTTCTGGGTGACCTCGATGACCTTGCCCACATCGCTGATGACGATGTTGCGGGGGTCCATGCCCATGTCCCGGGCCAGCTTGGCGTGGGTCTTGAGATGCCGCTGCTCGCCGTGGACGGGGACGAAGAACTTGGGCTTCACCAGGGCGTGCATGATCTTCAGCTCCTCCTGGCAGGCGTGGCCGGACACATGGAGGGGCAGCTCCCGCTCGTTGACCACCTCGGCGTCCCGGCGGTACAGCTCGTTGACCACGTTGCCCACCGAGTCCTCGTTGCCGGGGATGGCGGAGGCGGAGATGATGACCCGGTCGCCGGGCAGGATGTCCACCTGGCGGTGGGTGTTGAAGGCCATCCGGGTCAGGGCGGACATGGTCTCGCCCTGGCTGCCGGTGGTGATGATGCACACCTTGTTCTTGGGCAGGTTCTTGATCTGGGCCAGGTCCACCACCGTGCCGGCGGGCACCTGCATATAGCCCAGCTCGGTGGACACCCGCATGGCGTTCTCCATGCTGCGGCCCGTCACCGCCACCTTGCGGCCGTACTTGGCGGCCACATTGATGATCTGCTGGATGCGGTCGATGTTGGAGGCGAAGGTAGTGACGATGATCCGCTGGTCACAGCCCCGGAACAGGGCCTCGAAAGAGGCCCCCACGCTGCGCTCGCTCTTGGTAAAGCCGGGCCGCTCCACGTTGGTGGAGTCGCACAGCAGGCACAGCACGCCCTCCTTGCCCAGCTCGCCCAGCCGGGTCAGGTCGGCCATGCCGCCCTGAATAGGAGTGGGGTCGATTTTGAAGTCGCCGGTGTGGACGCACACGCCGATGGGGCAGCGGATGGCAAAGGCCACCGCGTCGGCGATGGAATGGTTGATGTGGATGAACTCCACGGTGAATTTGCCCGCCCGGACGGTCTCCCCCGCCTCGCAGGTGATGAGCTTCACCTTGTCGGCCAGGCGGTGCTCCTCCAGCTTCAGCTTGATGAGCCCGGCGGACATGCGGGTGGCGTAGATGGGCACGTTGATGTCCCGCATGAGATAGGGGATAGCGCCGATGTGGTCCTCATGGCCGTGGGTGATGAAGATGCCCCGGATGCGGTCCCGGTTCTGGATCAGGTAGGAGAAGTCGGGGATGACCACGTCGATGCCATACATGTCGTCATCGGGAAAGCCCATGCCCACATCCACCACGATGATGTCGCTGCCGTACTCGTAGACGGTCAGGTTCTTGCCGATCTCGTTGAGGCCGCCAAGAGAGATGATTTTCAGTTTTTCTGCCATAAATACTCCTTTTCCGTTTTCTGCACAGTGATTTTTGCGCAAGCCAGCGGAGGCAGAGCCCGAAGGCGCTGCCATATCGCTGTCTGTGTACGGGCGGGACGGCAGACACAGGAAAACAGCGCGGAGCCAAAGCTTCGCGTGTTCCCGCGCAGGCAGCGGACGGCCCAACTCCCCGCTCCCACTGTCGGCCCTGTATCGCCGCAGGGTGCCGGGGCGGCGTCCGCTCCCGCGCTGTGCGCTGTCTGGTTATGTAGGTCCCACCTATATCAAGCGCCGTGCGGGCGCTTTACGCCATGTTCAAAACCGCTCGACCCTTTCAGGGGAGCCAGTTCAGAGTAGTATAGCACAAAGTTTTGGAAAAGTACAGCATTTTTTGTCAGACGGCCCTCATTTGGCTCTGGCCAGGGTCAGGGCCGCCACGCTCTCCGCCCCGGCCATGCGCAGGCAGGAGGCGCACTCGGACAGGGTGGCGCCGCTGGTGACCACATCGTCCACCAGAACCAGGCGCAGCCCGGCCAGCTCCGCGCCCTCCCGCACACGGTAGGCCCCCAGCACATTGGCCCGGCGCTGGGACTCCCGCTCCAGGCGGGACTGGGTGGCGGTGTCCCGCACCTTCTCCAGCGCGTCCAGCACCGGCAGGCCGCACTCCTCCCCCACCCGGCGGGCCAGCAGCTCCGCCTGGTCATAGCCCCGCCGGCGGCGGTGCTTTTCGGACAGGGGCACCCAGACCACGGCGTCCACCGGCTCGGCCCAGTTGTCCCGGAGACATTGGGCCATCAGCGTGCCCAGCAGCGCGGCGTGGGTACGCCCGTGGTGAAATTTATAGCGGTGGACCGCCCGCCGCACCCCCTCCCGGTACCACAGGGGCGACAGGCAGGCGTCACAGAAATCCACGCTGCGGGACTGCCCGGCCGTCCATGGCAGCGTGCGCCGGCAGCGGGAGCACAGCCCCTCCTCCCGCGCCTCCAGCACGCGGCCGCAGAAGGGACATTTTGGCGGGTAGAGCAGCGTCAGCAGCGCCCGGACAGCTCTCATTTTTCTTCCTCTTCCGGCAGCTCGATGGGGCCGTGCTCCTTTTCAAAGGCTCGGATGTCTTTTGTAATCAGATGCAGAATGTGCTTGCTCATGGAACGTCCCTCGTAAGACGCCACATAGATGAGCTTGTCATGGAGTTCCTTATTCATTCGGATACTGAGATGGCTTTTGTCTTTTTTCATTAGCTTTTCCTCACTTTCGGTCAAGCTAACGATACCCTTACTGACTAATTTTTAGTGAGTTTTAAGTGCAAAATTACGGCTTAATATTTCGTAAAAAAAATTTCCGCCCCACGGCGGAAAGGTGATGATATATGGGCCGCCAGGGAGTGAATGCAGAATTGACCGGCGCACCGAAGGTCTGGCCGTGGGGGGCGATGTCCCCATCGCCCCGTTCCGGAGGGCAATGCAGAACTCCTGGCAGGCGGCCACATGGGGCCGCCCCTACGGTGCAAACCGACAGTTCCGGCAACAGGGCCGTCCGGGAGACCGGCCCCTACGGCGTAACAAGGGTTCCCGCCGTCTCATCGGGCAAGGGTCCCCGGGCCGATGAGGACATCGGCCCCTACAGGGTAACAGGCCGGTGCGGCGCGAATTTGCGGAAGGGGCTTGCCCCTCCCTCACGCCTGCAGCATACTCCGCATCTCCTGGCAGAATTCCTCCGCCGTCTCATCGGTGCGCATGACCAGCATGACGGTGTCGTTCCCCGCCAGGCAGCCCACCAGGTTGGGCAGCTCCATGTTGTCGATGGCGGACCCGGCGGCGGGGGCCAGCCCGGGCATGGTCTTCAGCACCACAATGTTCTGGGCCGCGGTGAAGGAGATGACGCTCTGCCGGAAAATTCTCTGCAGGCGCCAGGTCAGCTCCCGCTCCCCGGTCTTCTTGGTCTCGGCGTACCTGCTGGCGCCCCCGGCGGTCTGCTCCTTCACCAGATGGAGCGCCTTGATGTCCCTGGAGATGGTGGTCTGAGTGGTATTCACGCCCCGCTCCCGGAGGCACTCCAGAAGCTGCTCCTGGGTCTCAATGTCCCGGGTGGAAATGATATTCAGGATCTCTCGCTGCCGCTCGCTCTTCATGGCTCACATTCTCCTCGCCCCTGATTCTCCGGGTGCAGCCCTCCGCCGCGCCCGCCTGAAGCATTCACAAGTATACACGAAAATATGCAAAAATGGAAGCCCGAAAATTGACTTCCGGCGCAAAAAGCCCGGGCGCTTTTCCCGCCCGGGACCATTTGATTTTACTTGACTTTTTCCCGTTTCCGGGATAACATGGACAAAGCCCGAAATCATGGCATTTGGCCCTTTACACCGGTCAAAAACCTTGATATAATGGCTACACTATATCCATTGCGCGTCCAGCGTTTATTTTTTTATCCCATGCGTTCATTATAAAGGAGGATACTTCATGACCGATAGTTTGATTTCGGCCGCCAAGGAACAGGTGGCCGCCCTGACCCAGAGCGCCTACGAGAAAGCCGCCGCGGCAGGCGAGCTGCCCGCCGGTGCGGAGGTCCGCGCCAAGGTGGACATCCCCAAGGACGTGTCCCACGGGGACTACGCCTCTTCCTTCGCCATGGCCGCCGCCAAGGCCCTGGGCAAGCCCCCCCGCGAGATCGCCCAGATCCTGATGTCCAACATGGACCTGTCCGGCTCTTACTTCGACAAGGTGGAGCTGGCCGGCCCCGGCTTCCTCAACTTCACCTTGGGCAAGAAGTGGTACGGTGACGTGCTCTCCGCCGTGGAGACCGAGGGCATGAACTACGGCGCCAGCGACATCGGCAAGGGCGAGAAGGTCATGGTGGAGTTCGTCTCCGCCAACCCCACCGGCACCATGACCATCGGCAACGCCCGCGGCGGCGTGCTGGGCGACGCCACTGCCGCCATTCTGGACCGTCTGGGCTACGATGTGTGGCGTGAGTTCTACGTCAACGACACCGGCAACCAGATCGACAAGTTCGCCAAGAGCCTGGACGTGCGCTATATCCAGCTCATCAAGGGCGAGGACGCCGCCGAGTTCCCCGAGGACGGCTACCACGGCGACGACATCAAGGAGCTGGCCAAGGAGTTCCGCGATACCTACGGCGACTCCTGGCTGGACAAGCCCGAGGCCGAGCGCCAGGACGCCATGCGCGTCTTCGGCCTGGAGCGCAACATCGCCCGCATGAAGGCCGACCTGGAGCGCTACAACATCCACTTCGACCAGTGGTTCCTGGAGTCCTCCCTCCACGAGAGCGGCTTTGTGGCCGACACCATGAAGGTGCTGGGCGACGCCGGCTACCTCTATGAGAAGGACGGCGCCATCTGGCTGGAGAACACCAAGTTCGGCGCCGACAAGGACGAGGTCCTCCGCCGCGCCAACGGCTTCTACACCTACTACGCCTCCGACATCGCCTACCACCGCAACAAGTTCCTGGTCCGCGGCTTCGACCGGGTCATCAATGTGTGGGGCGCCGACCACCACGGCCACGCCATCCGCTTCGCCGCCACCATGAAGGCCCCCGCTCTGGGCCTGGAGGGCAAGAAGCTGGACATCCTGCTGATGCAGCTGGTGGAGCTGCTCCAGGACGGCCAGGAGATCCGCGTTTCCAAGCGCTCCGGCAAGGCCATCTCCCTGGCTGACCTGCTGGACGAGATCGGCGTGGACGCCGCCCGCTTCTTCTTCAGCAACTCCAAGCCCACCAGCCACCTGGTCTTTGACATGGGCCTGGCCAAGCGGCAGGACAGCGAGAACCCCGTGTACTATGTCCAGTACGCCCACGCCCGTATCTGCTCCCTGGTGGCCAAGCTCACCGGCGAGGAGGGCATGGTCATGCCCGCCGCCGCCGATGTGGACGCCAGCCTGCTGAACACCCCGGAGGAGCTGGCCCTGCTGAAGACCATCGCCCGGTTCCCGGACGAGATCAAGCTGGCCGGCCGGGACTACGATCCCTCCCAGATCAACCGCTATCTGATCGCTCTGGCGGCGGACTTCCACCGCTTCTACAACACCCAGCGCATCAAGGGCGAGGCCCCCGAGCTGGCCGCCGCCCGCCTGAAGCTGGCCGACACCACCCGCAGCGTTCTGGCCAACGGCCTGAACCTGCTGGGCATCTCCGCTCCGGAGAAGATGTAAGCCGGAACAACCCAATCCCAAACTGAGACCCGCTCCCATTGGGAGCGGGTCTTGTTTTGCATAAAGGGAACAGCCCGGACCGCGGTCCGGGCTGTTTTGTCAGTCTTGCAAAGGGGTCTGGATGCGCTGAGCGGATCAGCTCAGGACGATCATGGCGATGGTCAGGATGACGGCCACGACCACACCGATGACGACCAGCAGCTTGGCAGCCCACTTCAGCCAGCTCTCGTAAGGCACTCTGGCCAGAGCCAGGCCGCCCATAATG
Organism: Candidatus Enterenecus sp.; assembly: GCA_051886935.1. Lineage (GTDB taxonomy): Bacteria > Bacillota > Clostridia > Oscillospirales > Oscillospiraceae > Enterenecus. The sequence continues at coordinate 7,941 of JBJEYO010000052.1, forward strand.
AAGCCGCAGGTGGGAGTGAACAGGTTCACGAAGCCGTTGGCGGCCACGTTGATCATGATGGAGGTCTCCACGGACCAGCCCATGCCCGCAACAATGGGGGAGACGATGGGCGCGGACAGGCCGGCCAGACCGGAGGAGGACGGCACCAGGAAGCTCAGGCCGATGTGCAGCAGGTAATCCAGGAAACCGAAGACGCCAGCGGGCAGACCGGAGGCGGACAGGGCGGTGACGGAGGCCTCGACCAGCCACATGCCCAGACCGGTGGTGCTCATGATCACGGTGGTGGCACGGGCCAGAGCGATGACCAGGTTAACGGAGACCATGTCGGCAAAGCCGCTGACGATGCAGGGCATCAGCTTGCTCTTGTCCTCCAGGCCGATGATGCCGATGATGATGCCCATCAGCAGGAACCAGATGGCGGCGTCATCGAACCACCACCAGCCGAACGGATTGCCGGTCAGGATGCCGGACCAGCCCAGAGCGCCGAAGATGCTCTCGTTCAGATCCTCCCAGGGGATGAAGCCCAGGATCATGATCACGAAGGTGATGGCAAAGATGATGAGAACGACCTTCTGCTTGCCGGTCAGCTTCTCGTCCTCGCCGATCTCGGTGGCGTTGCCGTAAGCGGCCTTGCAGGCGGCCAGCTGCTCGCTGGTCAGGATGGAGCCCTTGTTGCTCTTCACCTTCTTGGCGTAGGAGGTGACGGCGAAAGCGGAGATGATGTAGACCACCAGCCAGAGGATAATGCCCTCAACATAGACAATACCCATGTTCACATCGACGCCGGCGGCGGCAACAGCCGCACCGGTGGCGAAGGGGTTGATGGTGGAGCCCAGAACGCCGGAGCCGGCGCCCAGCAGGACGGTGGCGGCGCCAACCAGCGGGTCAAAGCCGGCGGCCATCATGGTGGCGGCGAGCAGGATATAGAAGCCCACGGTCTCCTCGCCCATACCATAGGTGGTACCGCCGATGGAGAACACGAACATCAGGACCCAGATCAGCACCATTTCCTTGCCGTGGAGCTTCTTGACCAGCACATGGATGCCGGTCTCCAGAGCGCCGGTGGCGGTCACGATGGACAGGAAAGCGCCCAGGCAGAACACGAAGCCGATAACGTCGCCGGCGTCATGCCAGCCGTTGATGGGAGCCATCAGGATGTCGCTGAGAGAGGCAGCCGCCACCTCGGCGATCTCGCCGGTGTCAGGATCCGTGTAGGTCTGTCCCTGGGTGAACCAGGTGACGGCGGAAACCAGCACAAGCACGCAGAGCAGAATTACAAAAGTGCTTACCGATCTTCTTTTTTTCTTCTGATTAGCCATTGTATTTCCCCCTCAAACTGTATTCAGTTATTTCAGTTGTTCTTGATGACGGTGCCGGTGGTACCCTTCAGGGCCTCGGCGGCACGGGACAGGGAGGTGATCAGCGCGGCGCCGTTCTCGGTGCCGGTGACATAGTCGATGCAGGCCTCCACCTTGGGCAGCATACTGCCGGGGGCGAAGTGGCCCTCGCTGATATACTGCTTGGCCTCAGCCACGGTCATCTCGGCCAGTTCCTTCTGGTCGGGCTTGTTGAAGTTGATGCACACACGGTCCACAGCGGTCAGAATGACCAGCATGTCGGCGTGGATGTCCAGAGCCAGCTTGGAGCAGGAGCGGTCCTTGTCGATGACCGCGGCCACGCCCTGGCAGCCGTCCTCAGTCTCAACAACGGGAACGCCGCCGCCGCCCACGGTGATGACCACCGCGCCGGCCTGGACCAGCTGCTCCACCACTTCCAGCTCCACGATCTTGCAGGGCTTGGGAGAGGGCACCACACGGCGATAGCCGCGGCCGGCATCCTCCACGAAGGTGTAGCCCTTCTCCTGGGCGATGGCCTCCGCGTCCTCCTTGCTGTAGAAGGAGCCGATGGGCTTGGTGGGCTTCTGGAAGGCGCTGTCAGCGGGATCCACCACCACCTGGGTGACCACAGCCGCGCAGGGCTTGTGGATGCCGCGGCGATTCAGCTCACGCTGAATGGCCTGCTGCAGGTGATAGCCGATATAGCCCTGGCTCATAGCGCCGCACTCGGGGAAGGGCATGGAGGGAGTCTTGGCGCCGTTGTTGGCGGCGAACTCCATGGCCAGATTGATCATGCCGACCTGGGGACCATTGCCGTGGCCGACGATCACATCATAGCCCTCCTCCACCAGATCCACGATGGTGGAAGCGGTGTGACGGACCAGCTCCAGCTGCTCCTCGGGGGTGTTGCCCAGGGCGTTGCCGCCCAGGGCGATAACCAGTCTCTTGTTGCTCATGCCTTCACCTATTACTGCAGGGTGGCGTACATGACGGCCTTGATGGTGTGCATACGGTTCTCGGCCTCGTCAAACACCTTGGACTGCTTGGACTCGAAGACCTCGTCGGTGACCTCCATCTCGGGGATGCCGAACTTCTCGTTGATCTCGGCGCCGATGGTGGTCTTCAGATCGTGGAAGGAGGGCAGGCAGTGCATGAAGATGGCGTTGGGATCGGCGTTCTCCATAACGGCCTTGTTGACCTGATAGGGGGAGAGCAGCTCGATGCGCTCGGCCCACACGCTGTCGGGCTCGCCCATGGAGACCCAGATGTCGGTGTAGATGACGTGAGCGCCCTTGGTGGCGGCCTGGACGTCCTCGGTGATGGTGACGGTGGAGCCGTTCTCAGCGGCGATGGCCTTGCAGGTCTCGATCAGCTCGGGATCGGGCATCTGCTTGGTGGGGCCGCAGGCGGTGAAGTTGATGCCCATCTTGGCGCAGGCGACCATCAGGGAGTTGCCCACGTTGTTGCCGGCATCGCCCATGAAGACGAAGTTCAGGCCCTTCAGATAGCCGAAGTTCTCCTCGATGGTCAGCAGGTCGGCCAGCATCTGGGTGGGATGGAACTCGGTGGTCAGGCCGTTCCACACGGGGACACCGGCGTTGGCGGCCAGCTCCTCCACCAGGGACTGAGCGAAACCACGGTACTCAATGCCGTCGAACATGCGGCCCAGAACGCGGGCGGTGTCCTCCAGGCTCTCCTTCTTGCCCATCTGGGAGGAACCGGGATCCAGATAGGTCACGCCCATGCCCAGGTCGCGGCCGGCGACCTCAAAGGCGCAGCGGGTGCGGGTAGAGGTCTTCTCGAACAGCAGGACGATGTTCTTGCCCTCCAGGTAACGGTGGGGGGTCTTGGTCAGCTTCAGCTGCTTGAACTGCTTGGACAGGTCCAGCAGATAGCGGATCTCGGCGGGGGTGAAGTCGAGCAGCTTCAGGAAGTTGCGCCCTCTCAGATTAACAGCCATGATGATTGTCCTTTCTTTTATAAAAATATTATGTTGTGTTTGTGAGAAACGGAGTGCCGCCGGATCAGTCGGCGCGGATCAAAGGCATGGACATGCAGCGCGGGCCGCCGCGGCCGCGGGACAGCTCAGCGGAGGGCATCTCCAGCACGGTCAGGCCGTGATCACGGAGGATGGCATTGGACACGTCGTTGCGCTCGTACACCACGATCTTGCCGGGGGCGATGCACAGGGTGTTGGAGCCGTCGTTCCACTGCTCACGGGCAGCAGCGATCAGGTCGTCGCCGCCGCAGTAGATCAGCTCCACGTTGTCCACGTGAGTGTACTCCTCCAGGATGTGCTTCAGGTCGGAATCCACGCGGCGGATCTGCAGATCGGCGGGATCGTCCTTGCCCGGGGTGATCTCATAGACGGTCAGGGGGCCCAGGATGGCGGGATGCACGGTGTACTTGTTCACGTCGATCTGAGTGAACACGGTGTCCAGGTGCATGAAGGCACGGCAGGCGGGAATGTCGAAAGCCAGCACGGTGCGGATCTTGGCGTCGGGATCGGTGAACAGGTTGCGGGCAGCGGCCTCGATGGCGTCGGGGCAGGTGCGCTGGGAGATACCGATGGCCAGGGTGTCGGCGGTCAGGTTCAGCACGTCGCCGCCCTCGATGTTGCCGTGGAAGTCACGGTCATAGTAACGGGTGACCTTGCCGGCGAAATCGGGATGATACTTGAAGATATAGTCGGCGTAGATGGTCTCACGGCAGCGGGTGGGGAAGCGCATCTTGTGCAGGAACACGCCGTTGCCCACGGAGGCGAAGGGATCGCGGGTGAAGTACAGGTTGGGCATGGGGGCGACCACCAGGTCGTCATCGGGAGCCACCAGGTCCTGCAGGGAGTAAGCGGAGCTGCCGCCCATCTCCTTCAGGGTGATGCCCTCCATGGTCTTCTCCACCAGGTCCTTGCCCTTGAAGTTGGTGACCAGGTAGTCGAAGATCTTGTCCTGCCAACGCTTGGTCTTGATGTTGCCCTCAGTCAGCCACTGATACAGGAAGGGCTCCACCAGCTTCGGGTTCAGCTTCAGGACCTCGGTCATCAAATCCTCCAGATAGACGACCTCGGTGCCGTTCTCCCGGAGGATCTCGGCGAACGCGTCATGCTCCTGCTGAGCAACCTTCAGGAAGGGGATGTCGTCAAAGAGCAGCTCGCCCAGAGTATCGGGGGTCAGGTTGAGCAGCTCCCGGCCGGGTCTGTGCAGCAGCACCTTCTTCAGAGGGTTGATCTCGCTGAAAACGCTAATTCCTTTCATGATTTACCACTCCTTCTGTTTGATTCGGTTGAAAAACCATTTCCCTAACTTGCCTATCGCGAGTATATTGTAGCCCGCTTTGCGCCGCGGCAATGGACAGCTTGGCCAAAAATTTTTGTATGATTCATCATTTTTTGGCTCATATGATGCCAGCAATTTCCAATCATTGGGATTTTCGCCCCCAAGATACAATTTTTTGTGAAAATTCCAAAAAAAGTGCGGGACAGGACGGGCGCTTTGTGATAATATGTGATTGATTTAACGCATTGACTGAGGAGAGGTGATTTTGGTGGAATCCTCCATTGCCGAGATTCAGGATCAGTATTGCTCCAGCTACGACAAAGCCAAACCCTGCAGCTTCGATGTGGAATTCATCGACACCCCCACCAAGCCGCTGATTCACCAGGCCTCCCGTTTCCTCTACTTCTTCAAGGGGACGGGCACCATGAAGGTCAACGGCGCCGCCTACAAGATCAAGCCCAACACCCTGGTGGCCATCCTCCCCTGGGAGACCAGCGAGATCAGCGAGGTGACGCAGCCTCTCCAATTTTATAAGGTGATCTACAACGCGGACTTCGTCTCCCGGGCCATGCGGTTCGGGTACGGCCCCGACCACGAGCAGTTCTCCTTCATGACCGCCATTGAGCAGACCCCTGTGGCCTATCTGAGCAGCGGCGACGCGGAGCCCTTTTTACAGGTCATGCAGTCCCTGAAGAACGAGGTGGGCATCGACTCCTTTTATGAGGACGCCCAGGGCAAGGAGCTGAGCAACATCTTCACCACCAGCAAGCTGGTGGAGCTGGTAGTCCTGTACTACCGGGTCATCACCCGGCAGAACAGCGGCGGCAAGAGCATCTTCCCCACCTCCGACAACAGCCGGCTCATCTTCAAGTACCTGTACTCCCATCTGAGTCAGCGGCTGACCCTGTCCAAAGTATCCGCCGTGGTCTATATGAGCGAGTCCAGCATTTCAAAATATGTGACGGACGTGACGGGTATGTCCTTCAGCGACGTATTAAATGAAATGCGGATTGCCAAGGCCATCGACATGCTGACCTACACCGACATGACCCTGGGCGAAGTGGCGGAGCTGTGCGGCTTCACCGACGCCTCTCACCTGTCCAAGGTGTTCTCCTCCCGCATCGGGGCCACGGCCAACGAATACCGGAAGATCAACAAGCGGGCGGAGAATATCTTCCAGGACAGCGAGAAGAACAGCGGCTTTGAGCTCATCGCCTACATCAACCAGCATTACAGCGACGAGGACCTGAACATCCAGACGGTCATCCGGCGCTTCCACATGACGGCCCAGGAGATCAACCGCGTCCTGCTGCTCCACATGGAGAAGAACTTTGACGACCTGCTGAACTACATACGCATCAACCGGGCCTGCGAGTACCTGCTGACCACCGACTCCAGCATTCTGGACATCGCCGTGGAGGTGGGCTACAACAACATCAAGACCTTCAACCGGAACTTCGCCAAGCTGAAGCAGATGACCCCCGGAAACTTCAGAAAGACCATGACCCTCCAGATCGGAGGGGAGTCCATCGCCAAATAGCGGACGCCCGGGACCGGGCCGAAGCAGCAAAAGAGGGAGCGCCCCGGGGCGCTCCCTCTTGTTGTGTTATATGCGGTCACTCGGCCTGAGTGGGGGCGGTATAGGTCCGCGCGGCGTACTCCTGGTCCAGCAGGTACAGGCCCCTGGGGTCACTGCCGAACAGCTTGTAGCGGCTGACCATGGTGTCGGCGTTGTCCTCCTCCTCCATCTGCTCGTTGACGAACCAGTCCAGGAACTTCATGGTCCGGTAGTCCTTGGCCTCGTGAGCCTCGTGGTAGATGTCGTTGATCAGACTGGTCACATAGCGCTCATGCTCCGCGGCGATCACCAGGGGGTCCAGCACGGTGTTGAACACCTTATCGGGCTTGTCGATGGCCTCCAGCGTGACCTTCAGGCTGTTGTCCTGCATGTACTTGATGAACTGGAGGGCGTGGTCCCGCTCCTCCTGGGCCTGGACCATGTAGTAGTTGGCGTAGCCGGCCAGGTCCTGGTCATCGTAGAAGTTGGACATGTCCAGGTACAGGTAGGCGCTGTAAAATTCCTTGTTGACCTGCTGGTTCAGCAGGGCAGCGATCTTATCGTTCATAGCAAAGCTCCTTTCATCGTTGTGGGAAAACCGCCGGCCCCCAGGCTGGGGACCGGCGGGCTTCTGATCTGTTTTCAGGCTCAGCCGGAGCGCGCTCCGGCAGGTCCGGGCTTACTTAAAGTAGCGCTCCAGCAGGCCCTTCAGAGCCTTGCCGTGGCGGGCCTC
>JBJEYO010000053.1:0-2674 GCA_051886935.1 Candidatus Enterenecus sp.
GCCCCATCAAGGGCGGCGGCAAGCTGATCGTCATTGACGGCGGCTTCAGCCGGGCTTACCAGTCCACCTCTGGCATTGCGGGCTACACCCTGATTTATAATTCCCGGCATTACCGGATTGTATCCCACCAGCCCTTCGCCGGCAAGTGGAACGCGGTGCACAAAAACGACGACATCCGCAACGACTCCGAGATCTTTGAAAAGCTGGAGACCCGGATGCGCATTCGGGACACCGACGAGGGCGCGGAACTGCAGGATCGGGTGAATATGCTGATGATGCTGCTGGACGCCTACCGTTCCGGCGCCGTCACCGAGGATCACAAAAAATAAGGCCGCAATCACCTTCCCCCGCCGGGGGAAGGTTTTTCATGCGATTATGGCATTCCCGGCGAGAACAGTTTGACAAATGTATCCAAACACAGTATAATGATATTTGATTGGGGAATTACCCAAAGGCGTATCAACACCATTCTGAAAAGGAAAAGGACGGATCAGAAATGTATAAAATCGTGCGTAAGAAGGAGCTGAATCCTACTGTCACCCTGATGGACATTGAAGCCCCCTTCATTGCCCGCAAGGCGAAGGCAGGCCAGTTCATCATTTTCCGTATTGACGAGATGGGCGAGCGCGTGCCCCTGACCGTTGCCGGCACCGACAAGGAGGCTGGCACTGTCACCATCATCTTCCAGAAGGTTGGCTTCACCACAAAGGCGCTGGGTGAGCTGAAGGAAGGCGACTACATCCACGACTTTGTCGGTCCTCTGGGCAAGCCCACTCCCGTGGAAGGCAAGAAGAAGGTCTGTGTGGTTGGCGGCGGCGTGGGCTGTGCCATCGCCCTGCCCTCTGCCAGAGGCTTCAAGGAAGCCGGTGCGGAAGTCACCGTCATTGTGGGTTTCCGCAGCAAGGATATTGTCATTCTGGAGGACGAGTTCAAGCAGGTCGCCGACCACTTTATCCTCATGACCGACGACGGCACCTACGGCCGTCATGGTTTGGTTACCCAGCCCCTGCAGGAGCTGCTGGAGGCAGGCGAGCAGTTTGATGAGGTTCTCGCCATCGGCCCCGTGCCCATGATGAAGTTCGTGTGCAAGACCACTGAGCCTTTCGGCGTTCACACCAGCGTTTCCCTGAACCCCATTATGATCGACGGCACCGGTATGTGCGGTGGCTGCCGTGTTACCGTGGGCGGCGAAACCAAGTTTGCCTGCGTGGACGGCCCCGAGTTCGACGGTCACAAGGTGGACTTTGCCGAACTGATGAGCCGCAACGGTATTTACCGCGACCGGGAGGCCGACGTTGCCTCTACCCATACCTGCCGCATGGAAGCCATGGGCAAGGCGCTGATCAAGTAAGGAGGATACGGGAAATGGCTAATATGTCTTTGAAGAAGGTTCCCATGCCCGAGCAGGACGCCAAGGTTCGTGCCCGGAATTTCCAGGAGGTTACCCTGGGTTACACTGAGGAGATGGCCGTGGAAGAAGCCGGCCGCTGCCTGAACTGCAAGAATCCCAAGTGCGTGGAAGGCTGCCCCGTCAACGTGCGCATTCCCGAGTTCATTGCCAAGGTGCGTGAGCGGGACTTCAAGGCCGCCTACGAGATCATCACCTCCACCAACGCCCTGCCGGCGCTTTCCGGTCGTGTGTGTCCCCAGGAGACCCAGTGCGAGAGCAAGTGTGTCCGGGGCATCAAGGGCGAGCCGGTAGCCATCGGCCGTCTGGAGCGGTTCGTCGCCGACTGGTATCGGGAGAACGTCAACGCCATGCCCGAGAAGGTGCCCTCCAACGGCATCAAGGTGGCTGTGGTTGGTTCCGGCCCCTCCGGCCTGACCTGCGCTTCCGATCTTGCCAAGAAGGGCTATCAGGTTTCCGTGTTTGAGGCACTGCACACCGCCGGCGGCGTGCTGGTGTATGGCATTCCCGAGTTCCGTCTGCCCAAGGCAATCGTGGCCAACGAGGTCACCAAGCTGCAGGCGCAGGGCGTGGAAGTCATGACCAACATGGTCATCGGCCGGGTACTTACCATTGACGAGCTGTTCGAGATGGGCTACAAGGCTGTGTTCGTCGGCTCCGGCGCCGGTCTGCCCATGTTTATGAACATCCCCGGCGAGAGCCTGAAGGGTGTTCTGTCTGCCAATGAGTACCTGACCCGCACCAACCTGATGAAGGCCTACAATGACGATGCCGACACCCCCATCATCAAGTCCAAGGCTGTGGCCGTGGTTGGCGGCGGCAACGTGGCAATGGATGCCGCCCGGTGTGCCATGCGTCTGGGCGCCGAGCACGTTTACATCGTCTACCGTCGGGGCGAGGCCGAGATGCCTGCCCGTCTGGAGGAGCAGCACCACGCCAAGGAAGAGGGCATCGAGTTCAAGACTCTGTGCAACCCTGTGGAGATTCTTGCCGACGAGACCGGCCGTGTCAGCGGCATGAAGTGCGTGCGCATGGAGCTGGGTGAGCCGGACGCTTCCGGCCGCCGTCGTCCCATCGCCGTGCCCGATTCCGAATTTGTTCTGGATGTTGACACCGTCATCATGGCGCTGGGCACCAGCCCCAACCCCCTGATCCGCTCCACCACCCCCGGTCTGGAGACCAACCGGAAGGGCTGCCTGATCGTCAACGAGGACGCCATGACCACCCGGGACGGCGTGTTCGCCGGCGGCGACGCGGTCACCGGCG
>JBJEYO010000054.1:0-2672 GCA_051886935.1 Candidatus Enterenecus sp.
CTCTTTTCATTCACGCCGCCAGCAGGGGCTTCACCTTTCTGCGCAGCTCCCGCCGGGCGCACAGCACGCTGAACGCCGCGGCCAGGGCCTCGGACACCCACACGGCGTACCACACTGCACCTATGCCGCCCACACGGCCGAACAGGTAGGCCAGGGGCACCAGGGACACGAACTGCCGCAGGGCGGTGCCCGCCAGGTTGACCACCCCGTTGCCCAGACCGGAGCAGGTGTAGCCCAGCACCGTGGTCACCGCGCCCAACGCAAAGGTGACGGCGATGATCCGCAGGGCCGGCACGCCCAGGGCCAGAGCCTGGTCGGACACGGAGAACATCCGCAGCAGCGGCCCGGGGATCAGCTCGAACAGCAGCGTCCCCGCCGCCGCGATCCCCACAGCCACCGGCACGGCGGTGCGCAGCACCTGCCCGATCCGCCGGCCGTTGCCCGCGCCGTAGTTGAAGCCCACGATGGGGATGGCCGCCTGGCCCAGGCCCATGATGGGCATATACAGGAAGTTCTGCAGCTTGTTGTACGCCCCGAAAAAGGCGATGGCCGGAGTGGCCGCGGCAGCGCCGGTCTCATCCAGACCGGGCAGCAGCGCCCCCAGGATGGCGTTCATGGAGAACAGCATAACCGCCCCCATGGCCTGGGTCAGAATGGTGGGCAGCCCCACCTTGTAAATGGTGCCCACAACGCTCTGGGACAGCCGGAAGCCCTTGAACGCAAAGCGGATCTCCCGGTTGACGGCGGCATTCAGCCCCAGGGCAATGGCTGCGCCCACCCACTGGCCGATGACCGTGGCGATGGCCGCACCCTCGATGCCCATGTCAAAGACAAAGATCAGCACCGGGTCCAGAATGATATTGGTCAGGGCTCCGGCCACCAGGGACACCATGCTGAGCACAGTGTTGCCCACCGCCTGCAGCAGCCGCTGGCCCAGGGTCTCCAGAAAGACGCCCAGGCAGAACAGGGTGCAGATGCGCAGGTAGCTCTGGCACATGGCCAGGGCGGCGGCGCTGCCGCTGCATGTGCGGATGTAGAGCGGGAGGAGCAGTGCGCCGAAGAGCATAAAGGCCAGGGTGCCCAGCAGGGACAGGACCAGCCCGGTGGTTGCCACCCGGCCGGCCTCCTCATACCGCCTGGCCCCCACCATCCGGGAGGCCGCCGCGTTGACGCCCACGCCGGTGCCCACGGACACCGCCACCATCAGCAGCTGCACCGGGTAGGCCAGGGAGGTGGCGGTGAAGGCCTCCTCGCTGATCATGCCTACGAAGATGCCGTCCACGATGTTGTAGAGAGACTGCACCAGCAGGGACAGCATCAGGGGCAGCGCCATGGTGATCACCAGCCGGGGGACCGGCATGACCCCCATCTTGTTCTCCCGGGCCGGAGCGCCGGGCTTCCGCTCAGCGGTGGTGTCCGTGTCCATGGCCGTGCTCCCCGGCGGGAGCCCGGGTCCGCCAGTCCGCCAGCAGCTTGTCCAGCAGGCGCTCCAGCTCCTCCCGCTCCTCGCCGGACAGCGGGGCCAGCAGGTCGCCCTCCAGACCGCCGTGGCGCAGCAGCTTGCCGCACTCCATCATGGCCCCCAGAGGGCCGGAGTGCTCCTCCTCCCCCGCCGGGCTGTGGGCCACCGGCTCCAGGCCGAAATACCTGCGTCCCCGGTTGCACTGAAGAAACTCCTTGTGGCAGTGGTTTCCGCACTGATTGCAATATTCCTCGCTCATCAAAAATACACCTCTTTCAAAATTTTCCGGCAGATTTCCGCCGGGCGCCTCACGCCCGCTCCCACGCCCGGAGGGCGGGGATCTTAGGCAGCAGCTTCAGCAGAAGGGTGCCCAGCCCGTAGCAGGCCACGGCCTCCCCGACCACGAAGGTGACGGCGTTGAAGCCGCAGGCCGCCCAGAAGGCGCCGTTCACCCGGCCCACCTCAGCCCAGGCCCACATGGGGCACAGGATGACCATGTTCACCAGGATGGGCGGCAGGGCGGCCAGATACCACCTGGGCATCTTCATGGTCAGCCAGGCGGCGATGGCGGTGGCCAGGGTGCCGAAGATGATGTCCACCGGCCCGTAGGGGGAGAGCAGGTTGGTGATGAGGCAGCCGATCACCAGCCCCGGCGCGGTGGCGGGGAGCAGGAAGGGCAGCACGGTGAGGGCCTCGGCGAAGCGGATCTGCACCGCGCCGAAGGTCAGGCCGAAGATGCTGCCGAAGTACCCCATGACGGCGTACAGGGCGGCCACCAGGGCGGCCAGGGTCAGGTCCCGGACAATAAATTTGCGCATAAAAAAACCTCCATTTTCGTATTTAGAGTGCCTGCGTGGGGCACAGCGGCGGGCGTTCCTTCCGGGCAGCTGCACGCAATGGCTGTCCGCGGCATTCTGCCCGCCGTTTGGACCGGGTATGGAAACCAGTCGCAGGTATTTTAGCACAAAAGGGATTTGTTGTAAACCAAAAACCGCCCTGAAACCCGCGATTTTCCCCCTCCGGGGGCGCGTGCCTGCGGGAATGCGTGGGGCGCGGCGACCCCGGCGCACCCCATATTCCGGTATCCCCACCGGCGTTTCCTGGGTTCCTCCCCCCTACCGGAGAACGGATGCAGAATGGGGCGGCACCCAAAAATTCAGGCCGCGGGACATCCCGCGGCCTGTTTTCACTCCTGTTCCCGCTCCTCCAG
>JBJEYO010000055.1:0-2628 GCA_051886935.1 Candidatus Enterenecus sp.
CAAGGGCTTCCAGTTCAAGAGCGAGACCGACACCGAGGTGGTGGTCCACCTGCTGGACCTGTACTACGAAGGGGACCTGAAGAAGGCGGTGCTCAAGACCGTGTCCCGGCTGGAAGGAGCCTATGCCCTGGGCATCCTGTGCGCCGACCAGCCCGGCCGGATCATTGCCGCCCGCCACGCCGCCCCCCTGATTCTGGGCGTGGGCGTGGGGGAGAACTACTTCGCCTCTGACGTCACCGCCCTGGTGGCCTACACCAAGAACGTGGTCTACCTGGAGGACGGGGAGATCGCGGACATCACCCCCGACGCCATCACCCTCTACAACGACCTGGGCAAGGAGCTGGAGGTGAAGATCACCCGCATCGCCTGGGACATCGCCGCGGCGGAAAAGGGAGGCTACGACCACTTCATGCTCAAGGAGATCATGGAGCAGCCCAACGCCCTCAAGTCCACCATCGAGCCCCGGATCAAGGACGGGGAGGTGGTTCTGGACGACTTCTCCCTCAGCGATGAGGACTTAAAGAAGATCAACAAGGTGATGATTACTGCCTGCGGCTCTGCCTTCTATGCCGGCAGCGTTGGCAAGTATGTGATCGAGCAGCTCTGCCGCCTGCCGGTGGAGGCTGACCTGGCCTCGGAGCTGCGCTACCGCAACCCCCTGGTGGATGAGCACACCCTGCTGGTGGTGGTCTCCCAGTCCGGGGAGACGGCGGACACCATCGCCGCCATGAAGGAGTGCAAGGCCCGGGGCGCCCGGGTGCTGGCTATCGTCAACGTGGTGGGCTCCACCATCGCCAAACTGGCCGACGACGTGGTGTACACCTGGGCCGGTCCCGAGATCGCCGTGGCCACCACCAAGGGCTATACCACCCAGGTGGCGGTGATGGATATGCTGGCGGTGTACCTGGCCCGCCGTCTGGGCCGGCTCACCGATGAGGAGAACAAGAAGCTGGTGGACGCCATTCTCCAGTTCCCCAGCCTCATCCAGCGGGCCATCGACCTGAATCCCAACATCCAGGACCTGGCGGAGAAGTATCACGGCCACAACAACCTGTTCTTCATCGGCCGCAACCTGGACTACGCCGCCTGTATGGAGGGCTCCCTGAAGCTCAAGGAGATCTCCTACCTCCACTCGGAGGCCTACGCCGCCGGCGAGCTCAAGCACGGCACCATCGCCCTCATTGAGAAGGACCGCCCGGTAATTGCCCTGGCCTGCTATGAGGAGCTCTTCGACAAGATGATGAGCAACATCAAGGAGGTCAAGGCCCGTGGCGCCCAGGTGCTGGCAGTGGTGCTGGAGGGCAACCGCCAGATCTTTGCCGAGGCCGACGACGTGATCTTCGTCCCCCGGACGGAGCCCCTGTTCAACTCCCTGCCGGAGATCGTGCCTTTGCAGCTTTTCGCCTACTATGTGGCAAGAGCCAACCACTGCGACATCGACAAGCCCAAGAACCTGGCCAAGTCCGTCACGGTGGAATAAGCTCCCCTTACACTATTGGAAAGGAATACATGCAGCATGAGAGACTATGCAGCAGAAACCGAAAAACGCATCCAGTTCATTCGCCAGGCCCTGGCAGACGCCCACGCTGACGGCATCCTCTTCGGCAACAGCGGCGGCAAGGATTCCGCCCTGGTGGGCATCCTGTGCAAGATGGCCTGCGAGAACACCGAGGGCATCATCATGCCCTGCAGCTCCAAGCGCAACTTCACCATCGACAAGGACGACGGCATGGAGGTGGCCGACCAGTTCGGCATCAAGACCCGGGTCCTGGACCTGACGGCCCAGAAGGAGCTGGCCATGGAGAATTTGTCCTCCATCGCTACCCTCAGCGACGCAGCCATCGCCAACATCGCTCCCCGTCTGCGGATGATCAGCCTGTACGCCGTGGCAGCCAGCGAGAACCGCCTGGTGGCCGGCACCGGCAACGCCAGCGAGTTCTACATGGGCTACTTTACCAAGTGGGGCGACGGGGCCTATGACTTAAACCCCATTGCCGACCTGACGGCCACGGAAATCTTCGAGTTCCTGCGCTACCTGAAGGCTCCGGAGGCGGTTATCACCAAGGCCCCCTCCGCCGGCCTCTTCGAGGGCCAGACCGACGAGGAGGACATGGGCGTGACCTATGCCGCCATCGACAAGTATATCACCACCGGCCAGGCCAACGAGAAGGATAAGGCCATCATCGACCGCTACCACGCCCGCAGCGATCACAAGCGCCGGGACCCCCTGCGCTACAAGGGGGAATAAAACCTGCCTGTGTGCGCCCGCCGTCTTTCGACGGCGGGCGTTTTCACCACAGGGCAGAGAAGGGAGGGGCCATGAAGCTCTTATACGCGGAGGATGAACCCGCCATGGCCGAGGCCGTGGCGGACGTGCTCACCTATCACAACTATCTGGTGGACAAGGTGGCCGACGGGGAGGAGGCCCTGGCCTACGCCCGGGAAGAGCAGTACGACGGCATCATCCTGGACATTATGCTCCCAAAGCTGGACGGTTTGGCTGTGCTGGACCAGCTGCGCCGGGAGGGCTGCCGCACCCCGGTGCTTCTGCTCACCGCCAAGGGGGAGGTGGAGGACCGCATCCGGGGCCTGGACCTGGGGGCGGACGACTACCTGCCCAAGCCCTTC
>JBJEYO010000056.1:0-2628 GCA_051886935.1 Candidatus Enterenecus sp.
TCGGGAAAGGGGAAAGGCTGTCAGCTCTTTTGATGGTCTGAAACACGGGGGACGCGGCGGCCAAAGCCGCAGACCCGGAGCAGCGCCAGATTCAGCCCCAGCCCCGCCAGGGCGAACACGGCGGCTGGCAGGCCCAGGGCCCGCAGCCCCACAGGCTCCTGCAGGGCGCTGCTGGCGAAGGAACCGGCGGCGATGCCGATGTTGCCCGCCACAGACAGCGTGGTGGCGCAGAGTCCGGCGGCGTAAGGATGCTCCCGCTCGCTGAGCTCCAGGGCGTGGAGCTGCACCGGCGTGCTGAGGGCGTACATCAAAAGGCACATCGCCAGCAGGGCGGCAAGGCCCGTCAGCCGGCCGCCCAGCAGGGCGGGCATGGCGGCGAACAGCACCGTCTGCCCCAGCAGCACCAGCGGCGTCAGCCGGATGCCGCCGTGGGCGCCTACCCAGCCCGCCAGCAGGTTGCTGCACATACAGCAAAGGCCCACCGCCATCAGCAGGGGGCTGACGGCGGTCTCCCCCACCCCCGCCACGTCGGTCAGAATGGGGGTCAGGTAGGTGTAAACCACATAGGTGGCGCCGTAGCAGCACACCGTCATCAGCACGCACAGGGAGTAGCGGGGGTCCCGCAGCACGGCAAACTGGCGGAAGAAGCTGCCGCTCTCCTCCGGCGCTTCGGTGATGCGGTGGGGCAGCAGCCGGGCCAGCACCGGCAGCAGCACGGCTCCCACCGCCAGGATCATGGCGAAGGCCGCCCGCCAGCTCAGGTACCGGCAGATCAGCTTGTTCAGTGGATTGCCCACCACCGTGGCAAGAGACATCCCCGCGTAGACCAGGGACACCGCCCTGGCGCTCAGCTCATGGGGCGTCACCTCCCGGACAAACAGGAAGATGACCGCCGTCAAGGTCCCGGTCAGCACCGCGGCCAGCGCCCGGGACAGATACAAAACCGTCAGGTTCGGCGCCAGCATACTCATGGCGTTGGCCCCCAGGAACAGCGCCAGCAGCGCCATCAGCAGCCGGTACTTGGGCACCCGGCCCGCGGCGGCCATCAGGATGGGCGTGCCGATGGCGTAGCCGGCGGCGAACACGCTCACCAGCTTGCCCGCGGCGGCCAGCGAAGCGCCCAGTCCTCCGGCGATATCCGGCAGGATGGCCACCACCACATATTCACAGGAGCCCAGGGCAAAGCTCAGGCCAATGAGCGCCCATACCGCCGGGGGCAGTCTGTTGTTTCTATTCATACAGGTTCCTCCCTCTGTGTGCGTACACGGAAACACGCAAACGCTGTGGAGGACTTCCGTCCCCCGATCTTCCTCAAACCGTCTCCGCGTTCAGGATGGGGCTGGTGGGATAGTAGCAGTCCTTTTCCGGCAGCTTGTGCTCCGCCACCGTCAGGAACAGCAGGTTCAACGCCTGGTAGCTCTGGTAGGCCAGGTCCTGCCCGATGGTGAAGTCCACCGCGCCCTCTTTCAGCAGGCGGCGGATGTCCGGCCCGTTGTCGTGGGCCAGGACCCGGACACGGCCCTCCCGGCCGCAGGCCCGGATGGCGTCCACGCAGCCCGGGACGCTGAGGGTCACCATGTAGATGTAGCGCAGCTCTGGCTCCTCGGACAGCGCCTGCCGCACCGCCCGGTAGGTCTCGGCGTAATCGTTGTGGGTAAAGGCCACCCGGCAGTCCTCCCGCCGCAGGCCCTGCTCCTCCAGCCGCGCAAGAAAGCCCTCCGCCCGGCCCTTGTGGCCGGCGTAGGCGGGGCCGGCGTAGGCCAGCAGGTACGGCTCCCCGGGCCGCAGGAACTTGGCGGCGATCTCCCCCGCCACCCGTCCGGCGTGACGGGCGTCCTCGCCCACATAGCACAGCCGGGGCGCGCCGGTGATATCGGAGTTATAGGTGGCCACGGGAATGTTCTTCTTCTCCAGCTCCTCCAGCTTGGCCCGGACCTCCGGGCAGTCAGAGGCGCACAGCGCCACCGCCTGGGCGCCCTCGTCCACCGCCCGGTCCACCAGGGCAAGGCACCCCGCCACATCCCCCTCGGGGTAGCTGCGGATGTCCACCGTCACATTGTAGTCCCGGCGCTCCTCCCGGAAGCGGGCCACGCCCGCTCCGATCTCGTCCCGGACATAGTCACTGCCCCAGCCCGGCTGGATCAGGGCCAGTTTCCGGGCCGTGCCGCTCATGGCCAGGGCGCTGGCCATGCGGTTGGGCCGGTATTCCAGTTCCTCCATGACCTGAAGCACCCGCTCCCTGACCTCCGCCTTCACATAGGGGCGGTCATGGAGCACCCGGTCCACGGTCCCGATGGACACGCCCGCCTTTTCCGCGATCATCTTGATGGTGGCCCGCATCGCCCACTCCTCCTTCGTCTGTTAACGCACACAGAATACCATATTCTGATAATAAGTCAAGTCTCAAAAAAAATGAAATTTTTGCGAATTTTCTGTTGAAAGCACCCATAACGCAAAATTTTTGTATACAAGTGCGTTTTTCTGTGCTATACTACATCAGGTTAAGCGTCGAGAGATACAGTCTCTCCGCTGTTTTTCTTGTATTTCACTGGTGCGCCGTGTGGAAGCCGCCAGTCAAATAAGAACCTGTATTTGCGGCCGCAGGATGCCGGAGGGGCGAGGGATTTC
>JBJEYO010000057.1:0-14059 GCA_051886935.1 Candidatus Enterenecus sp.
ACGATGGTGTACTCCTCGCCGTCCACCTTGACCTCGGTGCCGGAATACTTGCTGGTGAGCACCTTGTCGCCCACCTTCACGGTCATGACTACCTCCTTGCCGTCTACCACGCCGCCGGGGCCCACGGCCACCACTTCCGCCATCTCGGGCTTCTCCTTGGAAGCGGAGGTGAGGATGATACCGCCCTTGGTGGTCTCCTGGGCTTCCACAGCCTTCAGGATCACGCGGTCAGACAGAGGTTTGAGAGTCATAATGAGTTCCTCCTTATATGATAATTTTTTTGAAAACACTTTCATGGGATTTAGCACTCTTTTTTCATGAGTGCTAAATTCAAGTATGATAATAATCGCTTCGTGCAAAAAAATCAACCCCTATTTTGAAAAAATAAGGGTTGATTTTGAAAAATTCAAATTTTGTTCACAAGCTGACCTCTGGAGTGCTAATTTCGACAGGACGGAGCCGGCTCATAGGAGGTCCCCTCCGGGTAAAAGAAATTCAGCTTTTTCTCCGAGAGCCGAATGGTGAATTCCCGGTCCAGCATGACCTCGCCATCCACCACCGCCACCAGCTCCCGCTCGTCGCCGGAACGGAAGGTGATTCCGCCGCCCTGGTAGTAGCGGATCAGGTCGGGGTAGTCCCGGTACTTGCCCTTGGCGTACTGTCCCACCAGGCGGAAAAAGGTGAGCCGGCTGACCTTGGGCACCACCAGCGCCTCGATGGCGCCGTCGTCGGGCATGTTGTCCCCCACCGGCATGAAGCCGCCGCCGTAATACCGGCCGTTGCACACGCAGATGATGGAGGTGTCCCCTTCATAATGAAAGTCTCCCATATCTACCACAGAGGGCCGGGTAATGCCCTTGAACAGCACATTGACCACCAGGGACATGATATAGGCCCCCACGCCCCGCACCAGAGGCAGGGCCTTATAGCGGTGGACGTCGGCGGCGATGCGGGCATCCACCCCGGCGCATACCACGCCGATGCCCAGTTTTCCGTTGCAGTCGATGAGGTCCATGGCCGCCTGGGGCCCGCAGACCAGGGCCGCCACATCGGAAAAAGCCGTCTTGTTGTCCGGCCCGAAGATCTTCAGAAAGTCGTTGCCGGTGCCCAGGGGCACGTTGGTCACCGCCGCGCTGTCAAAGCCGGCGGCGCCGTTCACCGCCTCGTTGAGGGTGCCGTCCCCGCCGCAGGCGTAGATCCGTACCGGCTGCCCGGTCTCCGCGGCGGCCCGGGCAAAACGCTCCGCGTCCCCCTCCTTTTCGGTATAGACAATCTCCCAGTCCGCCTCCAGCGCCCGAATCGCCTGCTCCAGCCGATGAGTACTGCTCTTCTTGCCCGCCGCGGGGTTGATGATAAACAGATGCCGCATCCGTCTGTCCCCCTCATTTTCTCTGATGTCGCGCTCCAAGCTCCCCTACGGGGCTATCCTCGCGCTTCTCCGCTGTCACGCTCGGATTGGCCCCATGGCCGGGTCGCTTTCGCTCCGTCTCGGGCTGGTGTCCGGGCCTGCCGGCCCTCCCCTCGCCCTCGCTCCGCTCCAAGCTCCCCTACGGGGCTATCCTCGCGCTTCTCCGTACATGAACAGGTCGCACTTGATCATACCATTATAAAGCTTGCGCTTTTTGTCCGCCGGGCGGCCAAAGGCCCGCTCGAACTCGGTGTGGGAGGACAGCACGTCCACCTCCCAGCCGTCAGGCAGCTTTCGCGCCGCCCTGCCGAAGGCCCGGTACAGCTCCTCCGCCTCCTCCTTTTCCAGCAGGCGCTCGCCGTAGGGCGGGTTGGTCACCACCCGGCCCCGGGGGCTGTCCCGGTGAAATTTGGCGGCGTCGGCCACCTCGAAGCGGACGGTGTCCTCCACCTCCGCCAGGGCGGAGTTGTGCCGGGCCAGCTCCACAGCGGCGGGGTCAATGTCCCCGCCCCAGATGTCGTAGACGCCGTGGTACTCCTTGTCCATGGCCTCCTCCGCCGCGTCCAGCCACAGTCCGGAGGGCAGCCAGCCCCACTTCTGGGCGGTGAAGGAACGGTTCAGGCCGGGGGCCCGGTTTTTTGCGATGAGGGCGGCCTCGATGGGAATGGTGCCCGAGCCGCAGAAGGGGTCGCAGAAGGGGTCCTTCCCCCGGTACCGGGAGAGGGACACCAGGGCCGCGGCCAGGGTCTCCCGCAGGGGGGCCAGCACCCCCTGGGCCCGGTAGCCCCGCTTGTAGAGGCTGTCGCCGGAGGTGTCCAGCATGAGGGTCACGCGGTCCTTCATGATGGAAAACTGGATCTGGTATAAGGCTCCGGTCTCGGGCAGGGTCTCCAAACCATACACCGACCCCAACCTTTTGGCCACCGCCTTTTTCAGGATGGACTGGCAGGCGGGCACCGAGTGGAGCTGGGAGTTGATGGTGTACCCCTTCACCGGGAACTGCCCCTCCCGGGGGATGAAGTCCTCCCAGGGCAGGGCGGCGGCGCCCTGAAACAGTTCCTCAAAGGAGCGGGCCTCAAAGGTCCCCAGAGCGATGAGCAGCCGGGCGCCGGTACGCAGGTTAATATTGACCCGTGGGATGTCGGCGGGAGCGCCGGCGCACAGCACCCGGCCGTTCTCCGCCCGCACGTCCGCCAGACCCAGCTTCTTCAGCTCGTAGGCCACGGTGCTCTCCACCCCCATGAGGGCGGGTATGACGAATTGAAGTTTCTGTTCCATAAAAAACTCCGTAAAAATTTTTTGAAAAAAGTCTTGACCTTCCACCGACTGCACGGTGTATCGTAGCATCACAGGGAGGTTCAAGCACAGTATACTGAAAAATCAGGCCGTTGGCAATCTCTTTCCCTACAAATTGTCATTGAGAAACAAGTGGTCTTCCTCCCCCGGATATGGTATACTGGTCCTGTACGCTCTTTCCGGGCGGAAACTTGAAGTTGCGCGGCGTACACGCCCCAACGCAAATTTAAGTTGGTGGACACAGGCGCGAAAATCGGATATGATAGAGGCGCAAGCACGGAAGGAGGAGATGGCCATGTCCTTTGGAGAACGGCTGCAGGCGCTCCGCCGGGGCAGCGGCATGACCCAGGAGGAATTCGCCCAGCAGCTGAATGTATCCCGGCAGGCGGTGTCCAAGTGGGAGTCCTCCCGGGGCTACCCGGAGATGGAAAAGATCATCTACATCTGCAACCACTACAAGGTCACCATGGATGAGCTGTTTCAGGACGAGGTGCCCTCCGCCCGGCCCGCTCAGGCGCCCGGCGCCTCCCCTCCGCCGGAGGAGCAGCCCCTGAAAAGCCCGCCGCTGAAGCAGGCCCTGAGCGACTTCCTCGCCAACCTGTCCCCGCAGAACAAATTCCTGTTCTGCTCCGGGCTGACCCTGATCCTGATCGTGCTGCTGGTCCTGTTCTGCACCGGAATGTCAATGAAAGGAGAATCAGATCAAATGGTATGGAAACTTATCTGGCTGGGACTTCTGATCCTGTTCGCCGTCATTGAAGGCGTCACCGTGGGCCTGGCCTCCATCTGGTTTGCCGCCGGCGCCCTGGTGGCGCTCATCGCGGCCCTGCTGGGCGGGCAGCTGTGGCTCCAGATCACCCTGTTCATCGTGGTCAGCGCCCTGTGTATGCTGGCCATCCGCCCCCTGGCTCAGAAGCACCTCAACAGCAAGGTGGAGCCCACCAACGCCGACCGGGTCATCGGCTCGGAGGCCAAGGTCACCGAGGCCATTGACAACCTGCAGGGCTCCGGCGCCGTCAACATCGGCGGCGTGGTCTGGACCGCCCGCAGCGACAGCGACACCCCCATCCCCGCGGGCTCTCTGGTGCGCGTGCTGCGTATCGAGGGCGTGAAGGTCTTTGTGGAACCTGTGGAGCAGAAGGAGCCCGTCTGCTGACCGCCGCAGAAATATATGATCAAAAGGAGGAAACACTATGCTCGCACTGAACATCGCCATTGACATGGGCAGCATCATCACCGCCGTCATCATTGTGGCCGTGATCGTCATCATCCTGGCCATTCTGGCCTCCAACATCCGGGTGGTGCAGCAGTCCAAGGCCGCCGTGGTGGAGCGCCTGGGCGCCTTCCGCACCGTGTGGGGCGTGGGCCTGCACATCAAGATCCCCTTCGTTGAGCGGGTGGTCAAGACCGTGTCCCTGAAGGAGCAGGTGGCGGACTTCCCGCCCCAGCCCGTCATCACCAAGGACAACGTCACCATGCAGATCGACACCGTCATCTACTTCCAGATCACTGACCCCAAGCTGTATACCTACGGCGTGGAGCATCCCATGAGCGCCATCGAGAACCTGACCGCCACCACCCTGCGTAACATCATCGGCGACATGGAGCTGGACCAGTCCCTCACCTCCCGCGACACCATCAACTCCCGGATGCGCTCCATCCTGGACGAGGCCACCGATCCCTGGGGCATCAAGGTCAACCGTGTGGAGCTGAAGAACATCATCCCGCCCAAGGAGATCCAGAACGCCATGGAGAAGCAGATGAAGGCCGAGCGTGAGCGCCGTGAGTCCATCCTCCAGGCCGAAGGCCAGAAGCAGTCCCAGATCCTGGTGGCCGAGGGCGAGAAGCAGTCCGCCATCCTGCGGGCCGACGCCGCCAAGCAGTCCGCCATTCTCCAGGCCGAGGGCGCCCGCCAGGCCCGCATTCTGGAGGCGGAGGCCGAGGCCCAGGCCATTATGACGGTGCAGCAGGCCACCGCCGACGCCATCAAGCTCATCAACGAGGCCGATCCCGGCGACGGCGTGCTGAAGATCAAGGCCCTGGAGGCCTTCCAGAAGGCCGCCGACGGCCGCGCCACCAAGATCATCATCCCCAGCGAGATCCAGGGTCTGGCCGGCCTGTGCGCCAGCGCCAAGTCCGTGTTCGACACCGTGGAGCCCAACAAGGCCCCCGCCAAGCCTGAGCAGAAGTAATTCCACATACGCGCAGCGCCCACCCCGCCGGGGTGGGCGTTGTTTTTATTCGTACTCCACCTCCACCAGGGTCAGGCCCTGGGCGGGGGCGGTCCGTCCCGCGGCGGAGCGGTCCTTTGCCGCCAGAATGGTGGGCATCTCCTCCGCTGCCCGCTCCCCCAGGCCCACCTCCAGAAGGGTGCCGGTCAGAATGCGGACCATGTTGTAGAGGAATCCGTCCCCCCGGAAGGTGATGGTCAAATCCGGGCCGTCCGCCCGGATCTCGATGGCCCGGACGGTGCGCACGGTGGATTTCTTGTACCGCCGGTTGGCGCAGAAGGAGCGGTAGTCGTGGGTGCCGGTGAGAAGCGCCGCCGCCCGCTCCATGGCGGCCACATCCAGGGGCCCCTCCACCCGGTACTGGTACTTCCGCCGGAACACATCGGGCACGCCGCCCAGGCGGATGGCGTAGCGGTACACCTTGCCCCTGGCGGACAGCCGGGCGTGGAAGCGGTCATCCGCCCCCTCCGCCGCCGTGACGGCAATGTCCTCCGGCAGATAGCGGTTGGCGTAGGCCATGACCTCCTCCGGGGCGCGGTCGCCGGGCAGCTTCACGCTGGCCGTCTGGCCCAGGGCGTGGACCCCGGCGTCGGTGCGCCCGGCGCCGTGGACCTCCACCGGCTCCCCCGCCAGGCGGGACAGCACCCCCTCCAGCTTGTCCTGGATGGTGTTGTCCGTGTTGCCCTGCTTCTGCCAGCCGTCGTAGCGGGAACCGTCATATTGAATGGTCAGTTTATAATTCATGGCACACCTCGGATTTGGTCTGAAGCATCAGCGGTACGATGGTCAAAGACCCGGCGCGCCGGGTCGTCGCGCCCCACGCATCATCCTACCTCTTTGAATCATCTGTCAGCCCCAAAAGATAGTCCACCGAAACCTGATGAATCTCTGACAGTTTGATCAAAATGTTGGTGGGGATGTCCCTCTGCCCCAACTCATAATTGCTGTATACCTGCTGCGAGCAATGCAGCTTTTTTGCCATGTCGGTCTGCGTCCAGTCTTTATCCTCCCGCAGCGCGCGAATCCTTTCATACATAGCACTTCCCCCTTTGCGTTGATTAAATCATACAACAAAATGCGGTATTGACTTTTACCGCATTTTGCTGTATTTTTTTCATGGAGGAGGAATTGATGATGACAGATTTTGAAGAGGAAGAAGGCCTGCGGGCCGCCTTTCAGGACCTGCGGGAGGACGCCGCCCTGCTGCGGCTGGCCCTGCTGGGGGCGCGGGTCTCCACAGACCGCCTGACCCTGGACTGCCTGCTGCGTCTGAGCGACTATCTGGACCAGCATGTGGACGACCTCCGCGTCTCCTGCGGGCTGTGAGTTTTCACGGACGCGAAAGGACCTCCGAACCCATTGACAATGGTTTCGGAGGTCCTTCTGTTTTTACGCTATGCCGTCAATGTCCGCTCACTTGCCCGCGATGGACAGGTTCTCCACCAGCACGCTGGGGGAGCCGAAGGTGGTGACGCCCATGGGATTGGGCATGGTCACGTTGTCGGCCAGGGCGGTGATGTTCTTCAGCAGGTCGTAGAAGTTGCCCGCCACGGTGAAGGACTTCACATACTCCGCCTTCTTGCCGTCCCGGATGACAAAGCCCGCGCTCTGGAGGGAGAAGTCGCCGGAGATGGCGTTGGCCCCGGCGTGGAGACCGCCCAGAGAGGTGATATACACGCCGTTGCCCGCCTTCTGGACCAGCTCCTCCTCGGTGCACTCGCCGCCGGAGAGATACATGGTGAAGGGGCGCACCATGACGGGGCCGTCATAGCCCATCTTGGCGGCATTGCCGGTGGTCTCTTTCCCGGCCACGGCAGCGGTCTTCATATTGTAGAGCAGGGTGTTGAGCACGCCGTTCTCGATGACGTTCTTCCGGTGGGTGGGGCAGCCCTCGCCGTCGAAGTTCATGGGGGCGCGGCTCTCCTTGTGGAAGGGGTCGTCCACCAGGGTGACGCAGGGGGCGGCAATGACCTGGCCCTCCTGGCCGCCCAGCCGGGACAGGCCCTTCTGGGTATTCTCGGAGGAGAACACCCCGGAGAAGGTGGCCAGCAGGTCGCTCATGGCGTCAGGGTGGAACACCACGGGGCACACGCCGGTGGCGGGGGGCTCGCCGCCCAGCTTGCGCTTGGCGTCGGCGGCGGCCTTGGCGGTCATCTTGTCGGTGTCCAGCTTGGACAGCTCGCCCAGCTTGATCTCGTAGGAATCGGCCATCTCCTTGCCGTCGGACACCACAGCCGCCACCAGCAGGCCGGAGGCATCGTTCTCCCAGTGGAGGTCCAGGCCCTTGGAGTTGCAGATGGCGATCTCGCTGTGCTCGCTGAAGCCCTGGGTCTCGCAGCCGTCGATGACGGCGGGGTCGGCGGCGTACAGCTTCTCCTGGGTGGCCAGAGTGGCGGCGATGAGCTCCTCGGTGGAGGGCAGGGCGTAGGGGGTGACATTCAGGGGCTCGTACTCCTTGCCGCCCTCACACAGGAACACCTGCTCATCGGCCTCCAGCACGGCGGCGTTGTCCGCCGCCTGCCGGACGATGGCCCGGGCCTCCTCCTGGCTGAGAGCCTGGGTGGAGGCGTAGCCCATCTTCCCGTTCACGATGCAGCGGAAGCACACGCCGCCGCCGGTGGAGGAGGAGAACTGGTTGACCTCATGCTGGAACACGCCCACGGAGGTGTCGGAGCCGCTCTCGTAATAGAGCTCGTACTCCTCAATGCCCAGCTCCTGGGCACAGGCGATGACCGCCTGCTTAAAAGACTGATAATCCATGTTCTGACCTCCTTATCTGCCGCCCACGGTGATGGCGGACACCCGGATCAGCGGCTGGCCCACGTTGGTGGGGATGGAGCCGCTGGAGGAGCCGCACATGCCCTGGCCCATGGCCAGGTCGGTACCCACCATGTCGATGTTCATGATGACCTCGGAGCCCTTGCCCACCAGGCTGGCGCCCCGGACCGGCTCGCAGATCTTGCCGCCCCGCACCATGTAGCCCTCGTTGACGGCGAAGTTGAACTCGCCGGTGGTGGGGTTGACGGAGCCGCCGCCCATCTCCTTGGCGAACAGGCCGTACTCCATCGAGGCAATGATGTCGTCGTTGTTGTCCTCGCCGTCGGCAATGTAGGTGTTGGTCATGCGGGAGGTGGGGGTGTAGGCGTAGCTCTGGCGGCGGGAGTTGCCGGTGGAGGCCATGCCCATGCGGCGGCCGTTGAACTTGTCGATCATGTAGCTCTTCAGCACGCCCTTCTCGATGAGCACGTTCTTCTGGGCGGGGGTGCCCTCGTCGTCGATGTTGATGGAGCCCCAGGCGTTGGGGATGGTGCCGTCGTCAATGGCGGTGACCTTCTCATTGGCGATCTTCTCTCCCAGCTTGCCGGCGAACTGGGACTGGCCGTAGGCCACGGCGCTGGCCTCCAGGGAGTGGCCGCAGGCCTCGTGGAAGATGACGCCGCCGAAGCCGTTGCCGATGGCCACGGGCATGACCCCGGCGGGGCAGTAGCCCGCCCCGGCCATGGCCACGGCCTGGCGGGCGGCGTGGACGCCCACGGCCTTGGGATCGATGAGGCCGTCAAACATCTCCATGCCCATGCGGCGGCCGGGAGAGCAGGTGCCGGTCTGGGTCTCGCCGTTCACCTCCGCCACGGCGGAAATGGCGATGCGGGTGCGGATCTGGCGGTCCTGGGCGTAGGTGCCCTCGGTGTTGGCCACCAGGATCCTGTGGTCGATGTCCAGCAGGTTGCCGGACACCTGCTTGATCTGGTCGCTGTACTCCTTGGCGGCGAAGTAGCCGTCCTTCAGCACGCGGATCTTCTCCGCGTTGGTCACGGAGCCGGGCACCACCCTGACGGGGTGGATGTCGCCGTACAGCCGCTCCCGCAGGACCACGTCGATCTCCGCCTTGCCCTGGCCCAGGGCCTCCGCCGCCTGCTCGGCACAGCGCAGCAGGCCGGCCTCGCTGGTGTCCACGGTGGTGGCCATGACGGAGCGCAGGCCCTTGTAGACCCGCACCGCCGCGCCGGCGATGACGCTGGAGCGGATGGCGTTCACCTTGCTGTCCAGCATGGTAATGGCCCGCTCGTCGGAGTGCTCGGCAAAGAGCTCGGCATAGTCCGCGCCGGTGGATACCGCTTTTTGCAGCACCCGCTGGCACACATCTCTTGTAATCATGCGCATTCTCCTTTGGAATCAGTTTTGGGTTAAGTACAGCCATTCTATCACGGGCGGGCCGGGAATGCAAACCCTTTCAAGCGGAAAAGCGGCAATTGGCCGCTGCGTTCTGCCAAAAGGGGGCAATTTGCGCGCCGCCCTTGTTTTGTTTTCATTTCCGTGATAAAATACCTTGATATTTGCGACACATATGGAGGGACCGGCTTTGGAGAGGAAAACACCTGTCATCCCCGCTGAGGACATTCAGCGCCAGAAGGAATACTGCGCCGAGATACGGGCCATAAACGAGCGGCTGCCCCGGGTGCCCCTGGCCTGGGTGGACACCTACGGCTGCCAGCAGAACGAGGCGGACTCGGAGCTGCTGCGGGGTATGCTCACCGAGATGGGCTATGAGATGACCGGCAGCGAGAAGGACGCCGATGTCATCGTCATCAACACCTGCGCCATCCGGGAGCACGCGGAGCAGCGGGTGTTCGGCAACATCGGCGCGCTGGTCCACGGCAAGCGGAAAAACCCCAACCAGATCATCTGCCTGTGCGGCTGCATGGCCCAGGAGCCTCATGTGGCGGAGCGGATTCGGAAGTCCTACCAGCATGTGGACCTGGTGTTCGGCCCCCAGGCCCTGTGGCGGTTCCCCGAGTTTCTGCGCCGGGTCTACCTCCGCCGGGGCCGGGTGTTTGAGACCGAGCCCTCTGACGGCGCCATCGCCGAGGGTCTGCCGGTGCGCCGTTCCGGGTCCATCAAGGCCTGGGTGTCCATCATGTACGGCTGCAACAACTTCTGCTCCTACTGCATCGTGCCCTATGTCCGGGGCCGGGAGCGCAGCCGGGAGCCGGAGGTCATCCTGGGCGAGATCCGGGAGCTGGCGGAGCAGGGGTACAAGGACATCACCCTGCTGGGCCAGAATGTGAACTCCTACGGCAAGGACCTGAGCTGCGGCGTGGACTTCCCCGCCCTGCTGGAGATGGCCAACGCCATCCCCGGGGACTTCCTGCTGCGGTTTATGACCAGCCATCCCAAGGACGCCACGGAGCGGCTCTTTGATGTGATGGCCAAATGCGAAAAGGTGGCCCCGGTGATCCACCTGCCCTTCCAGTCGGGCAACACCCGGGTGCTCCAGGCCATGAACCGCCGTTACACCCGGGAGGGGTATCTGGACAAGGTGCGCTCACTGCGGGAGCGCATTCCCGATGTGGTGCTGACCAGCGACGTCATCGTGGGCTTCCCCGGTGAAACCACGGAGGAGTTTGAGGACACCCTGTCCCGCATTGAGGAGGTGCGGTTCGACGCCCTGTTCACCTTCATTTACTCCCCCCGGAAGGGTACCCCCGCCGCCGAAATGCCCGACCCCATGAGCAAGGAGGAGAAGTCCGCCAACTTCAACCGGCTGGTGGAGGCCCAGAATCGGATCTCCCTGGAGAAGCACCAGGCCTACATCGGCACCGTCCAGCACTGCCTGATCGACGGGGAGAGCGATGATCCCCGCAACAACCTGAGCGCCCGCACCGCGGGAAACCGGCTGGTCCACCTAACCGGAGACACCGCCCTCATCGGGCAGTACGCGGACATCAAGATCACCGGCTGCTCCACCTGGGCCCTGTTTGGGGAACTGGTCTGAGAGGAATAATCAAAATCCCACGGGATGGCTCCCGTGGGATTTTCGTATCTCTGAATTTAGTAGGCCACGCCCCAGTACACCATGTGCTTGGCGGGCTTGCCGCAGCAGGCGCACACATCGCCCAGATGCTCCTGGGCAAAGGGGATGCACCGGGAGGAGACCCCGGCCTCCTCCTTCATGCGCAGCTCGCACTCCAGGTCGCCGCACCACATGGTCTTGGCAAAGCCGCCCCGCTGCCCCATCTTCTCCTTGACTTCCTCCAGGGTGGCGCAGGCGTAGGTGTTGTCCTCCAGGTTCTTCTTGGCCTTGGCGTACAGGCCGTCGTGGATGGCGTCCAGCATCTGGGCCACGGTCTCCTCGATGTTGTCCAGGGAGACGAAGGACTTCTCGCCGTTGTCCCGGCGCACGAGGACGCACTGGTTCTTCTCCATGTCCTTGGGGCCCAGCTCCAGGCGCAGGGGCACGCCCTTCATCTCGTACTCGGCGAACTTCCAGCCGGGGGAGTTGTCGCTGGCGTCCATCTTCACCCGGAAGCCGGCCTTGCGCAGCCGCTCCATGACCGCCTCGTTGGCGGCGATGACGCCCTCCTTGTGCTGGGCCACGGGGATGATGATGACCTGAACGGGGGCCACCCGGGGGGGCAGCACCAGGCCGTTGTTGTCGCCGTGGGTCATGATGATGCCGCCGATCATGCGGGTGGACACGCCCCAGCTGGTCTGGTGGGGATAGTGGGGCAGGTTGTCCTTGCCGGCGAAGGTGATGTCAAAGGCACGGGCGAAGCCATCGCCGAAGTAGTGGCTGGTGCCGCCCTGGAGGGCCTTCTTGTCGTGCATCATGCACTCCACGGTGTAGGTCTCCTCGGCGCCGTTGAACTTCTCCTTGTCGGTCTTGCGGCCCTTGATGACGGGCATGGCCAGCACCTGCTCAAAGAAGTCGGCGTAGACGTTCAGCATCCGCTGGGTCTCGGCCCGGGCCTCCTCCTCGGTGGCGTGCATGGTGTGGCCCTCCTGCCACAGAAACTCCCGGTGGCGGAGGAAGGGGCGGCTGGTCTTCTCCCAGCGCAGGACCGAGCACCACTGGTTGTACAGCTTGGGCAGGTCCCGGTGGGAGTGGATGATATTCTTGAAGTGCTCGCAGAACAGGGTCTCAGAGGTGGGGCGGATGCAGCAGCGCTCGTCCAGCTTGTCGCTGCCGCCCATGGTGACCCAGGCGCACTCGGGGGCAAAGCCCTCCACATGGTCCTTCTCCTTCTGGAGCAGGGACTCGGGGATCAGAACGGGCAGATACACGTTTTCATGACCGGTCTCCTTGAACCGCTTGTCCAGCTCCTGCTGGATGTTCTCCCAGATGGCGTAGCCGTAGGGGCGGTAGATGAACATGCCCTTGATGGAGGAGTAGTCGATGAGCTCCGCCTTGGTGCACACGTCGGTGAACCACTGGGCGAAGTCCACCTCCATATCGGTGATCTGGCTGACCTGCTTGCTCTTTTCCTGTGCCATAACGTCTCAGTCCTTTGTGTAAATGATCGTGTATCGGTAATTCTCTATTTTATGGGCTGACAGGGTAAAAGTCAAGGAGTTTCAAGCCCTATACCCGCCCGGAGGCGAAAAATGGCCCCGGGCGCAGGCGGCCCGGGGCGGGAATGGAGAAAAACGCTCACACAGCCTTTGTAAAGGGGGCCAGCTCCAGGCGGATGAACCAGTCCTGGCCGTGGCGGCAGACGGGGCAGTGCTCGGGGGCGCGGGTGGCGGTAATGATCTGGCCGCAGTTCAGGCACAGCCAGGCGGTCTCCCGGTCGGCGGCGAAGAGTTTGTCCGCCTCCAGCAGGTCGGCGAACAGGCCGAACCGGTCGCCGTGGGTCTTTTCGATGGCGGCGATCATCTCGAAGTTGTGGCCGATGAGGTCAAAGCCCTCCTCATGGGCAATTTTGGCGAAGCCGGCGTAGTCGTGCTCCCACTCCTGGTACTCGTTGTGCTGGGCCGCCCGGAGCAGGTCCAGGGTGCGGGCGGACAGGTCCACCGGGTAGGTGCCGTCCACGGCGATATTCTGCCCGGCGCAGGGCTCCAGAAAACCGAAAAAGACCTTGGCGTGGGCCCGCTCCTGGTCGGCGGTGAACTCAAACACCCTGGAGACCACCGTCAGGCCGGACTTTTTGGCCTGACTTGCGGCGAAGGTATAGCGGTTGCGGGCCTGGCTCTCCCCGGCGAAGGCCCGCATCAGGTTCTCCCGGGTCCGGCTGTGGAGAAAGTCCACCTTGCCCTCGGTGATGTTGTGATAGTCCTTGTCCATGTGTGTACCCCTTTCTGAAATGGTACACACAGTATGCCCCCGGCGGGAGCGGTTTAGACGGACTGCCCTGCCCGGGCGGCAATGTCCTTGCGGAACAGGAGCTTGAACACAGTGCGGATGAGGGGCTGGATGAAGAACAGCTGGGAGAAGAAGGCGAAGGGGAAGTTATAGCACACCAGCTTCAGCCAGTTGGCCAGCAGGGTGAACAGGTTGAACCCGGCATAGTAGGGGTAGTACAGCCAGGCGGCAATAAAGCTCATGGCGGGGCACATCAGGCCCACGGTGGCACAGATGACGGCGGTCTCAAAGAGGACGGGGTGGGTAGTGCGGGGGTCGAACACCTTGCAGGCCAGCTTGAAGGAGCAGGGGCTGCCCACCAAGCACTCCAGGGTGTAGGCCAGGGCGAACTCAATGAGCACCAGCGCCCAGATGGGGAGGGGCCGGCCGAACACAGGCACGCCGCCCATGGCGTTGATGGCGGCGATGACGCCTGGGGCGCCGGTCAGCTCCATGAACAGGCTGCCGTTGATGACATACAGGCTGTAAAAGATATAGCCGTGGACGGTGACGATGACGGTGAGCAGGGCAAAAATCATTCGCTGGAATTGGTTTCTTGGCATGACGATGACTCCCTTTCTCCATGAAAAAAACACATGGAGCGGGCGCGTATCCGACCGGGAAAGCAATGTTCCGTGATCAGATTTACGCGCGCAGCGCCACATGTGTCATCATTCATGGTATGAAATTTTAGCTCACATAGATTACCAAAAAGAAAAGCCCTTTGTCAAGAAAATTCGAAGCCCGGAGCGCTTAAAAGCTGACCAGCGGGGCCTCTCCGTCGTCCTCGCCGGGGACGATCTGGCGGATGACCGCGTCATAGCTGTAATTCTCGTTGACCTGCACGGTGACCCGGTCGCCCACCTTATGTCCGAACAGGGCCTTGCCCACGGGGGACTCCTTGCTGATGCGGCCCTGGAGGGCGTCCTGCCGCATGGTGGTGACGATCTGGACGGTGACCTCCTCGTCGTCCTCCTCCACATAGAAGGTGACCTTGTCGTACAG
>JBJEYO010000058.1:0-2592 GCA_051886935.1 Candidatus Enterenecus sp.
ACTTGTTAGATAGTATATCATACTGTCTAACAAATGGGGTGCAATCCACCGGCGGCCCCGGGTGTTTTTCTGTCAATGGGCGTT
The DNA here is from genome assembly GCA_051886935.1 of Candidatus Enterenecus sp. Classification (GTDB taxonomy): domain Bacteria; phylum Bacillota; class Clostridia; order Oscillospirales; family Oscillospiraceae; genus Enterenecus. The sequence continues at coordinate 85 of JBJEYO010000058.1, forward strand.
CTCGTCGATATATTTGGGCTCCAGCTTGGAGTAGACGATCTTCTGGGCGCTGTACAGGGAGAACTTGCCGCTGAGCAGGTAGCTCAGGGCGCAGGCCAGGGCGAAGAACAGGATTCCCTCGCTGCCGAACAGCTCCACGCTGAGCACGATGCTGGCCACCGGGCAGTTGACCACCCCGCAGAACAGGGCGATCAGGCCGATGGCGGCGCCGAAGGCCGGATTCAATCCCAACAGCGGCGCCACGGCACAGCCAAAGGTGGAGCCCACGAAGAAGGTGGGCACGATCTCGCCGCCCCGAAACCCCGCCCCCAGGGTCAGGGCGGTAAAGACCATCTTGGCCGCGAAGGCCCAGGGCACCGCCGTCCCCTCCATGGCGGCCTCGATGACCTGCCCGCCGGCGCCGTTGTAGTCCCGGCTGCCCACCAGCACGGTCAGGACGATGATGATCACGCCGCCAGCCATGACCCGCAGGTATTGGTTGGGCAGGAGCCTGGCGTAGAGGTGGGCGGTCTTGTGCATGAGCACACAGAACAGGATGGACAGCAGGGCACACAGCACCGCCAGCACTCCCACCTGTACCAGAGGCAGCGGCCCCAGCTCCGGCAGGCCCCGCAGGGCGTAGCCCTCCGGCGCCAGGCCCATGAGCCGGGTGACCCCGGTGGCCACATAGGCGGACAGCAGGCAGGGGAAGAAGGCGGAGTAGTGGAAGATACCGATGCTGACCACCTCCAGGCTGAACAGGGTGGCGGTCAGGGGCGTGCCGAACAGGGCGGAGAACAGGCCGCTCATACCTCACATGATCATCACATTTTCATGCCGCTCGTCCAGGCGGAACAGCTTGCCCAGGGCAGCGGACAGGCTGCCGCCGATCTGGAGGGCAGCCCCCTCCCGGCCGGCGGAGCCACCGGTGAGATGGGTGAGCACCGTACCCAGAAAGATGAGAGGGGCCAGCTTCAGGGGCGGCCGTTGTCCGCTGCGGACCGAGGCGATAATCTGGTTGGTGCCGCTGTCGTTCTCCATGCCCCAGGCCCGGTAGCACCACACGATGACCAGGCCGGCCACCGGCATCAGGTACAGCAGCCAGGGGTTGGCCTGCCGGGCGGAGGTGGCCCAGTCAATGGCGAAGTGGAACGCGCCCCCCACGCCGCCGCACACCAGGCCGGTCACTCCGGCGGTCACCAGCCACAGCGCCAGCGTTTTCACCGACAGCGCGCCCACATGGAATTGTTCCCTCAGCTCGTTCTTCATGGAACGACCCTCCCAGTTTCTGTCTCTCCCACTCATCATACCAGCCTTGTCAAGGGTGTCCGGAACTGTTATACTCAGTTCAGGCCGGTGACAGCGGTCAATTTTCAAAAAGGAGTGGTCTTTTATGAAACTGACGCGTGCATGGAGGGTCCACGCCTTCTGACCCTCCAAATACGATTTGGAGGTCAAACAATGATCACACTGGAAGAAGTAACGGAACGCAACTGGCTGACGGTGCGCCGGCTGGCCGTGGCCGTGGAGCAGCGGGGCTTTCTGGACAGTGCCGTGGGCATCCTGGCCCGGGGCTATGTGTACCGGGACTGCCGCCCCAGGCTCTTTGCCGTCACCCATAATGGGACTGCGGTGGGCCTGGCTTTCGTGCGGGACATGGACGAGGAGCCCGCCTGCTATGAACTTCAGCAGTTCATGATCGATTCCCGTTTTCAGAACCGGGGCTTCGGATCTGCCGCCCTGGCCCTGATTCTCTCCCTGCTCCGGGAGGAGGGGAAGTACCCCTGCGTGGAGGTGTGCGTCAAGGAGAGCGACACACCCGCGCTGCATGTCTATGAAAAGCTGGGCTTTACGGACACCGGCTATGTGGACGCCGCCGCTCCGGACTGCCGGAACCTGCGGTTTCCCTTTAGAAACTGTCTGTAAATAGTTTGAAAATTTTTTCACAATACCCCTTTTATTTGCCCCTGCGATGTTGTATAATGTACGGGCGCAAGACAAATCAAGAATTTTATTAAGGAGTGATACCAATGAGCATCAAAGTAGGTATTAACGGTTTCGGCCGTATCGGCCGCATGGTGTTCCGCGCCAGCGTCAACCACCCCGAGATCGAGATCGTGGGTATCAACGATCTGTGCCCCGCCGACTATCTGGCTTACATGCTGAAGTACGACACCATGCACGGCAAGTTCGAGGGTGAAGTCTCCTCCACCGAGAACGCCATCGTGGTCAACGGCAAGGAGATTCCCGTCTACGCCGAGAAGAACCCCGCCGACATCCCCTGGGGCAAGATCGGTGCTGAGTATGTGGTGGAGTCCACCGGCCTGTTCCTGACCAAGGAGAAGGCCCAGGCTCACATCGACGCCGGCGCCAAGAAGGTCATTATGTCCGCCCCCTCCAAGGACGACACCCCCATGTTCGTGTGCGGCGTCAACCTGGACGCCTACACCCCCGACATGACCTTCGTGTCCAACGCCTCCTGCACCACCAACTGCCTGGCCCCCATCGCCAAGGTCCTGAACGACAACT
>JBJEYO010000059.1:0-13757 GCA_051886935.1 Candidatus Enterenecus sp.
TTGGATTCTTTCCCAGCAAGTCCATCAACCCGTCATAATCCGCCTCGCCCGGCAGGGGCTGCACATAGCGCCGCAGCATGGGGTTGTCGGCCCCGGTGGAGTGGACCATAACCCCCTTGGGAGTGATGGTCCGCCCGGTCTGATAGCAGTCGTTGGCGGTCAGGATACACTTCAGCAGCTTCATGCGCCCGTCTCCTGTGTGACCGCCCGCTCATGCTGCGTACCGAAATAGAAGGAAATGATGACCGCGTAGATGGTCATGAAATCCTGGCTCACGCTGCCCTTCAGCGCCAGAACGGCGAACACCGCCGTCAGGACCAGCGTCACCAGGGACTTGACGCACAGCAGCTTTGTGATTCGGTTCAAAAAAGTCTCCATGTTCTCTCTCCCCCCTGTTCCGCGCCCGGCTCACTCGGCCGTCAGCGCCTGGTGGAGACGCCTGAGGTCGCTCTCCTGTTCGGACAGTTTGACCTCCACCACAGCTATGCGCTCCACCACGGAATTGTGCTTGTCCACCTTCTTCTCCAGCTGCTCGATCCGGTAATTCGTCAGCCGGCTGGCAGCCAGGACGCCCCCCAGGCTGCCGATGGCGGTACCCACCAGGGCGATCACCGCCACAATAATCTCCGTCACAAGTTTCCCTCCCTCCGCCCCAGGGGTCCGGCCCATTTCCCTGTTGCCCTTTCCGGTGCAAGGTGGTATAATATTTTGTCATCAAATCCACATTTTCGGAGGGAGCCCCCATGTAGACAGTCCTGTTCCCGTCCTTCCCCACAAAAACAATATCGGAGGTTTTCCCCCATGTCACAATACGAATCTGAGATCAGCCGCCGCCGGACCTTCGCCATCATCTCCCACCCCGACGCCGGCAAGACCACCCTGACCGAGAAATTCCTGCTGTACGGAGGCGCCATTGCCCAGGCCGGCGTGGTCAAGGGCAAGAAGAACGCCCGGGCCGCCACCTCCGACTGGATGGAGATCGAGAAGCAGCGCGGCATTTCCGTCACCTCCTCGGTCATGCAGTTCCAGTACGAGGGCTTCTGCATCAACATTCTGGACACACCGGGCCACCAGGACTTCTCCGAGGACACCTACCGCACCCTGATGGCGGCGGACTCCGCCGTCATGGTCATCGATGCAGCCAAGGGCGTGGAGGCCCAGACCCGCAAGCTGTTCAAGGTGTGCGCCCTGCGGGACATCCCCATTTTCACCTTTATCAACAAGATGGACCGGGAGGCCCGGGACCCCTTTGAGCTGTGCCAGGAGCTGGAGAAGGAGCTGGGCATCGACACCTACGCCGTCAACTGGCCCATCGGTTGCGGCAAGGAGTTCCAGGGCGTGTACGACCGGGAGCGGCGGAAGATCATCCACTTCACCTCCAACACCAACGCCCGGGCCGCCATCGCCACCGAGGTGGAGCTGGACGACCCCGAGCTGGCCTCCCTCATCGGACAGGCCCGGCGGGACCAGCTGGCCGATGAGATTGAGCTGCTGGACGGCGCCTCCTGTGAGTTCGACATGGACCGGGTGCGCCACGGCAAGCTGTCCCCGGTGTTCTTCGGCTCCGCCCTCACGAACTTCGGCGTGGAGCCCTTCCTGGAGGACTTTCTCCGCATGACCACCGCCCCCCTGCCCCGCCGGGCGGGCGAGCTTATGGTGGACTCCTTTGACGACGACTTCTCCGCCTTCGTGTTCAAGATCCAGGCCAACATGAACAAGGCCCACCGGGACCGCATCGCCTTCATGCGGGTGGTGTCCGGCCGGTTCGACGCGGACAAGGAGGTCTACCACGTCCAGGGCGGCAAAAAAATAAAGCTCTCCCGGCCCCAGCAGCTCATGGCCGCCGAGCGGGAGATCATCGAGGAGGCCTACGCCGGTGACATCATCGGCGTGTTCGACCCGGGCATCTTCTCCATCGGGGACACCCTGTGCGCCCCGGGGAAGAAGTTCCGGTTCGACCCCATTCCCACCTTCGCCCCGGAGCACTTCAAGCGGGTGCGGCCCCTGGACACCATGAAGCGCAAGCAGTTCCTGAAGGGCATGGAGCAGATCGCCCAGGAGGGCGCCATCCAGATCTTCAAGGCCCCCTACTCCGGCATGGAGGAGGTCATCGTGGGCGTGGTGGGCACCTTGCAGTTCGATGTGCTGGAGTACCGCCTGAAAAACGAGTACGGCGTGGACCTGTACGCCGAGGGCCTGCCCTATGAGTACCTGCGCTGGGTGGAGCACGACGGCGAGGAGCCCCTGCGGGCCGACGACCTGATTCTGCCCAACGACGCCATGCTGGTGGAGGACTACAAGGGCAACCAGCTGCTGCTGTTCGCCTCCCTGTGGTCCATCAACTGGACCGCCGACCGCAACAAGCAGCTCACCCTGCTGGAGTTCGGCGGAGCAAAGTTCTGATCCCATCGCGGCGTCCGCCCCGGCGGACGCCGTCCGTTCTTTCAGACAGGAGGTGTTCCCGTGAAGCAAAAGCCCTTTCCTGCCGCTCTGACAGCTGCCTTTCTGGCGGTGGAGGCACTGCTGTATGTCAGCTTTCTCGCCCTGGATCTTCTGGGCATGAGCCAGCACTCCATCTGGCTGAAGTACGCCGGGGTCATCCTCTGCGCCCTCTTTTCCGCCCTGTGCGCCACCCGCACCGACGACTGGTTTCTGGTGCAGGCCCTGGTGTTCACCGTCTGCGCCGACTGGTTCCTGCTGGTGCGGGAAGAGAACCTGCTGGCGGGGGTGCTGCTGTTCTGGATGGTCCAGATGGGCTACACCGCCCGGCTTCTCCGGGTCCGGGTGCCCCTCCGCCCCTGGCTGCGGCTGGGACTGATGTTTCTGGCGGAGCTGGCCCTCTTTCTGACCGGCATGATGACCTCCCTGCTCAACGCCGCGGCGGGGGTCTACTTCTCCATGCTGGTGAGCAACACCATCCTGTCCTGGACCCTGACCGACCGGCGCTGGCGGCGTTTCTCCGCCGGCCTGACCCTGTTCATCTGCTGCGACATCTGTGTGGGGCTGTTCAACTCCGGCCTGCTCTCCGGGACCCCATACCGCCTTGTGTCCTTCGGGATGTGGCTGTTCTACCTGCCCTCCCAGGTCCTTATCGCCCTGTCCGGCCTGCCGGAAAAGGAGGTCCCCCATGAGACAGAGTAAACCCCTCACCGCGCTGCTGGCCGTTCTCACGGCGGTGGCACTGCTCACCGGGGCCATCGCCGTCCCCATCCTGTGCCGTCCCTTCTACTACGCCCACATTGAGTCCCTGGACCTGTGCAGGCAGACCGGGCTGACCGAGGAGCAGATCAGGACCGCCTACGACGAGATGCTGGACTACTGCCTGGGCGCGGAGGAGTTCTCCACCGGGGTGCTCCGGTGGTCGGAGAGCGGCAAGAGCCACTTCACCGATGTGCGGGGATTGTTTCTGCTGGACCTGAAGGCCCTGGCCATCTCCGCCAGTCTGCTCATAGTCGTTCTGATCGCCGCCCGGCTGGGCCGGATACAACCGGGCCGTCTGCTGGGCCGTGGGCCCGCCTTCTGGGCGGGAGCGGGGCTGGGCGGTGCCTTCCTCCTTGTGGGCGGCCTGGCGGCCCTGGACTTTGACAGGGCCTTTATCATCTTCCACGCCCTGTTCTTCCCCGGCAAGGACAACTGGCTCTTTGACCCCAGGATGGACGAGATCATCACCATCCTGCCCCAGGAGTTTTTTATGGACTGCGCCCTGCTGATCCTGGCCATCCTCATCATCGGCTGCGCGGCGCTGATCCTGTATGACCTGCTGCGGCACCGCGCACGGACATAGACAGAAAAATCCCTGCCCCGGGACAGCTCCCGGGGCAGGGATCTTTGTTGTCTGCTGCTGCATCTTCCGATGCGTGTTTGCTGTTCAGATCAGTCGTAAAACGCGTGGGCGCCGATGGTGGCCACATAGGTCCGGTTGCGGGACGCGTAGGTGTTCATGCCGGCCCGGTTGAAGAACAGGGCGTTGGATACCACGCAGGCGCCGTCCATCACCAGTTTGGCGGCCACCACACTGTCCTCATTGGGCGTGCGGTAGATGGAGCCGCTGGCGGCGGGGCTGAACTGATTCTTCTGGAACAGCACACCCTTGATGGTGTTGGGGAAGGTGGGGCTGGCCACCCGGTTCATGACCACGTTGCCCACGGCGATCTTGCCGATCATGGGCTGGTTGCCGCTCTCGGCGTAGATGATATGGGACAGCCAGTACAGGGTGTCCTCGTCATACTCCGCCGCGGCGATATAGGCGCCCTCGCCCTCCTGACGGGTCAGCAGGACGCTGCGGGTGGCGCTGTCGTAGCCCACGTCCAGGTTGAACACCTGGGCCAGGGTGCGGATGGGCACCGCCACCTTGCCGTCGATGGTCATGACGCAGGTGGCCACGTACAGGTGGCGGCCGTTGGCCACCACATAGCAGTCGTTTTCCCGTGCGCTGAAGGTCAGCGTCTCCTCGATCACATTGGCCTCGGCGGTCTCGGCAGTCTCGCCGTCCACGCCGTCCTCCTCCGCCACATCCACGATCTCAGTCACCGTGGCGCAGCTGGCTGTGAGCTGGCCGTTCTCCTCCTCCACCATGGCCTCAGTGCTCATGGCGGACAGGAAGGAGGATACCGTCACATAATTGCTTCCGCCGATCAGCCGGTACTCCAGCTCGGTCAGCTGCTCCCCGTCCAGATAGAACGGAGATTGGGGTTCCGCGGTCTCCTCCGCGGTCTCAGCGGCCTGGTCCGCGTCCTCGGAATTCTCAGCCGCGGCGGCAAACGCAGTCAGGGTCACAGTCAATGTCATGAGGATCGCCAGCAGCAGACCGGTTACTCTCAGTTTCATCAAATCGCTCCTTGCTACAATTTGTTTTCAAATTGTAACCGTATTGTAACCTATTTAATCCTATTTTGCAAGTATTTCCCCTATACAAAATAGCCGAACCTGCTGAACGGCAGGTCCGGCTATTCGTTCTTCTGCACAATTTTACCGGTAAAACCAGTGGCAGCCAATGGTGGCCACATGGTCCCGATTGTTCATGATCCAGTGGTTTTGGGTCAGATCCGGGGCCAAAAAGTACAGACTGTCACCGGCGGCCCGGGCGCCCTCCAGCACCAGCTTGGCAGCCAGAACGCTCTCGGCGGTGGGCTCATTGTGGATGGTGCCGTTGGCGGTGGGCTGGAATTGGACGCCCCACTTGCGGTCAAAGATCACATCGTAGATGGTGTTGGGGAACTCCTTGCTGGCCACCCGGTTGAGCACCACGGTGCCCACCGCGATCTTGCCCAGCAGCGGCTCTCCCCTGCTCTCGGCGGAGATGATGCGGGACATCCAGTACAGGTCGTCGGCGGTGTAGGGCGCCGGCGCGGGCCGACCGCTGCCCACGGTCACGGTCACGCCCTGGTGAAAGCTCCAGCTCACCTGTCCGCCCAGGGCCTCGGCCATCGCCCGGATGGGGACCAGCACCGTGCCGTTTTCCATGAGCACCCCGCCCGGTATGTACAGCGCCCGGTCGTTGACGGTCAGCCAGGTGTCCCCCGGTCTGGCCCGGAGGGTCAGGCCGTCGCCCTCCACCCAGGCGGCTCCGCCCCGCCAGGACACCTGGGCGTCCGGGGCCAGCGCCCCCGCCACCGTGCGCAGGGACACATAGGTGGTGTTGTCGATGAGCCGGGCCTTGCTCTCTGTCCAGAGGTTCTGGCCGTTGACGCTCAGCACCTCCGCCGACGCCGCGGCGGGCGCGGTCAGCGTCAGGGCCAGCGCCAGAGCCAGCAGGCCTGTCCAAAGTTTCTTCATCTGGGATTCACTCCTTGCTTTGGTCTGTTCTGATTGTAACCGTTTTGTAACCATTTGCGCAAGGCATAAATCTTTCCAGTGTAAGCGAGGGCGCGGACAAAGCTGCCCGCGCCCTCTGATACCTTATTAAATTATTCGCCGCTGGCCCCGTAGTTGGCCAGCACCCGGGCGGAGGGGTCGTCCACATCGCAGCCCTCCCAGGCCCGGTTGGGCATCCAGAAGTCCGCCACCATGGCGCTCTGGCCGGGATAGTATTTTTCGAACAGCTCCCGGTACAGCAGGGACTCCTTGGTGAAGGGGGCGGCGTGGCTGTACTTCCGCCGCTTTGCCTCAAATTCCCCGTCGGTATAGTACCCCTCCGCGTACTCCTTCAGGTCGTCCACCATGGAGTGGCCCACCGCGTCGGAGAAGGCCGCCTTTTCCCGGTACAGGATGCCGTGGGGCAGCCAATCCCCCTCAAAGGCGTGGCGGAGCAGGTATTTCCCCTTCCCGTACACATTCATCTTTTTGGCCGGGTCGATAGCCATGACATACTCCACAAAGTCCAGGTCGCCGAAGGGCACCCGGGCCTCCAGGGAGTTCACCGAGATGCACCGGTCCGCCCGCAGCACATCGTACATGTGCAGCTCCCGGACGCGCTTTTCCGCCTCCTTCTGGAACTCCTCCGGGGAGGGGGCGAAGTCGGTGTACTTATAGCCGAACAGCTCGTCGGAGATCTCGCCGGTGAGCAGCACCCGGATGTCGGTGTGCTCATGGATATATCTGCACACCAGGTACATGCCCATGCTGGCCCGGATGGTGGTGATGTCGTAGGTGCCCAGCAGCTCCACCACCCGCTCCAGGGCCGCCAGCACCTCCTCCCGGGTGATGATGACCTCGGTGTGGTCACTGCCGATATACTCCGCCGCCTGCCGGGCGTACTTCAGGTCGATGGCGTCCTTGTCCATGCCCACGGCAAATGTGCGGATGGGGCGGGCGCTCTCCCGGGCGGCGATGGCGCACACCAGGGAGGAGTCCAGGCCTCCGCTGAGCAGAAAGCCCACCTTGGCGTCGGCCACCAGGCGCTTCTGCACGCCCCGCACCAGCTTTTCCCGGATGTTGGCGCACAGGGTCTCCACATCGTCATGGCACACCGACTTTACCTCCGCCATGTCCCGGTAGCGGACAAAGGCGCCCTCCTTCCAGTAGCAGCCGGGCGGGAAGGGCAGGATCTTGCCGCACAGACCCACCAGGTTCTTGGGCTCGCTGGCGAACAGGATGGTCCCCGCCCCGTCATAGCCGTAGTACAGGGGCCGGATTCCAATGGGGTCCCGGGCAGCGATGAACTGCCCCGTCTCCCCATCGTAGAGGATCATGGCAAACTCCGCGTCCAGCATTCCGAACATGTCCGTCCCGTACTCCCGGTACAGGGGGAGCAGCACCTCGCAGTCGCTGCCGCTGGCGAAGGTGTACTTTTCGGAGAGCTGCTCCCGCAGCTTTTCAAAGCCGTAGATCTCGCCGTTGCACACCACATAGCTCCCGTCCAGCTCAAAGGGCTGCATCCCCTCCGGATGCAGGCCCATGATGGCCAGGCGGTGGAACCCCAGCAGGCCCCGGCCGGTATCCACGATGCGGCTGTCGTCGGGGCCCCGGGACTTGGTGCGGGCAAAGCCCGCCTGAAATTGTGACAAAGCGGCACCGCTGCCGCAGTAACCCATGATCGAACACATCAGACATTCCTCCAGGGCTGTGATGTCAGCATTCGATAGGGCAAGTGCTGCGGCTCGCGGTGCCACCTATCTTTGTTCTCTTTCCCGGACCTCCAACAAGGCCCTGCCGGCTGACGCGCGGCCTGCGGCGCACCTACTGGGGAGGGCTCCCGTTCAGCTTGCGGCTCGCCGGGTGTTATTCACGGGGGCCCTGCCGCACGGCTCTCACCAAATCCGTGCTCTCTGTGGGCGGCTCTCCCCCGCTACTTCTCCCGGCTCAAACGCCTTTGAAGTGTATTCTGTTATTCCTCATCCTGGAGGGCGTCATAGCCCTCCTCGCCGGTGCGGACCTTCACCACGTTCTCCACGTCGTAGACGAAGATCTTGCCGTCGCCGATGTGGCCGGTATACAGGGCCTTCTTGGCGGTCTCGATGACGGTGCGGACGGGCACCTTGCTGACCACGATGTCAACCTGCACCTTGGGCAGCAGGCTGGCCTCCACCTGGACGCCGCGGTAATACTCCGGCTTGCCCTTCTGGACGCCGCAGCCCAGCACATGGGACACGGTCATGCCGGTGATGCCGATGCCCATCATGGCGGTCTTCAGGGTCTCCAGCCGGGACTCCTTGCACACGATCTCCACCTTGGTCATCTTGGGCACGGTACCCTCCTCAAAGGAAGGCACCTTCTTCACCGGGACGGCCTCGGCCACGGGGGCGTCGCCCGTCACGGCGACCACGCCCTCCGGCGGGGCAAAGGAGGAATAGCGGTCCACGGCGGGGGCGAAGTCGGGATAGGCGCTGGGCAGGCCGTGCTCGGCGATGTCCAGGCCGGCCAGCTCGTCCTCGGCAGAGGCGCGGATTCCGTGCAGTTTCTTAATGAGTGCAAAGGTGATGATCATGGCCACCACGGCGTAGGCGGCCACGGCCGCCACGCCCAGGGCCTGGACTCCCAGCAGGGAGAACCCGCCGCCGTAGAACAGGCCGGACAGGCCGGCGGGGGCGTCCGGGTTGGCCAGCAGGCCCACGGCCAGGGTGCCCCAGACGCCGTTGGCACAGTGGACGCCCACGGCGCCCACGGGGTCGTCAATGTGGAGCTTCAGGTCCAGCAGCTCCACGACCACCACCACCAGAATGCCGGACACCACGCCCACCACGCAGGCGCCGATGGCGTCCAGGGCGTCACACCCGGCGGTGATGCCCACCAGGCCGGCCAGGGAGGCGTTGAGGCACATGGACACATCGGGCTTGCCGTTCTTCAGCCAGGTGTAGATCATGGTGGTGCAGGTAGCCACCGAGGGGGCAATGGTGGTGGTCAGGAAAATGGAGGCCAGCTCGGAGGGGCTGGTGGCGGCGGCTCCGTTGAAGCCGTACCAGCCCAGCCACAGGATAAACACGCCGAGCGCGCCCAGGGTGATGGAGTGGCCGGGGATGGCGTTGACCTTGGTCACCTTGCCGTCCTTATCCCGGACGTACTTTCCGATGCGGGGGCCCAGGAAAATGGCGCCCACCAGGGCGGCGATTCCGCCCACCATGTGGATGGCGCAGGAGCCGGCGTAATCGTGGAAGCCCAGCCAGGACAGCCAGCCGCCGCCCCAGATCCAGTGGGCCTCAATGGGATAGACCACCAGGGAAATGACCGCCGAATAGATGCAGTAGGCGGAGAACTTGGTGCGCTCGGCCATGGCGCCGGACACGATGGTGGCGGTGGTGGCGCAGAACACCAGGTTGAACACAAAGGTGGACGCGCCGGTGAAGCCCTCGGCGGGGCTGGCGATAAAGTCCCTGAAGTTGGCCCACAGGTCCATGTTGGGCATACCGACAAGGCCGAACAGGGTGTCCTCTCCCATCATCAGGGTGTAGCCCAGCAGGGAAAACACCACAGTTCCGATGCAGAAGTCCATCAGGTTCTTCATGATGATATTGCCCGCGTTTTTCGCCCGGGTGAAGCCGGTCTCCACCATGGCAAAGCCGGCCTGCATCCAGAATACCAGCGCCGCGCCTATCAAAAACCAAAATTCAACTGTCATGACAAATCTCTCCTCTTGCTCTCAGGTTCTCACTTTACACGCCGAACAGCAGCTCCCCGTAGGTGGGGAAGGGCCAGCATTCGGCGGCGGTCAGGGTCTCCGCCCTGTCGGCGGGGGCCCGCAGGCTGTCCATGTCGGGCAGGACCACGTCCCGGATCATGCAGGCCTCCTCCGTGATGTCGGACGCCCGCTCCAGCCCGGCCAGGGCCTCCTCCAGCGTGTCCGCCGCGGCGTCCATTTCATCGGCCAGGCCGGACAGCTTCTTCACCAGCCCGGTCTCGTAGGCGCAGGGCATATCCGGGTCCACCGCCCGCTTGGCCCGGGCGGCGGAGGCCAGCCTGGCCCCATAGCCCTCCACGGCGGGCAGGATCTCCTTTCTGGCCATGTCCACCATGGTGCGGGCCTCGATGACCACGGTCTTGCAGTAGTTCTCCAGCATGATCTCATAGCGGGAGCGGATCTCCGCCTCGGAGAACACCTTCTGGCCCATGAGCATGTCCATGTTCTTCTTCTCCAGAATGGCAGGCATACAGTCGGGGGTGGTGCGCAGGTTCAGCAGGCCCCGCTCCTCGGTGGCCTCCCTGATCCAGGCATCGTCATAGCCGTTGCCGTTGAAGATGATGCGCTTGTGGGCGCGGATGGTGTCCCGGATCAGGTCGTGGAGGGCGCTCTCAAAATCGGCGGCCCCCTCCAGGGTGTCGGCAAAGCCCTTCAGCTCCTCCGCCACGGCGGCGTTGAGCATCATGTTGGCGCAGGCGATGGAGTTGGAGGAACCCAGCATACGGAACTCAAACTTGTTGCCGGTAAAGGCGAAGGGGGAGGTGCGGTTGCGGTCGGTGGTGTCCCGGGTGAACCGGGGCAGCACATGGACGCCCAGCTTGAGCACGCTCTTCTCGGCGGCGCTGTACGGCGTGTCGTTCTCGATGGCCTCCAAAATGGCGGTCAGCTCGTCGCCCAGGAAGACGGACACCACGGCGGGGGGCGCCTCGTTGGCCCCCAGGCGGTGGTCGTTGCCGGCGGTAGCCACGGACATACGCAGCAGGTCCTGATACTCGTCCACCGCCTTGAGGACGGCGCACAGGAACAGCAGGAACTGGGCGTTCTCATAGGGGGTCTCCCCCGGCGAGAGCAGGTTCACGCCGGTGTCGGTGGAGATGGACCAGTTGTTGTGCTTGCCGGAGCCGTTGACGCCGGCGAAGGGCTTCTCATGGAGCAGGCACACCAGGCCGTGGCGGTCGGCTACCCGCTGCATCATCTCCATGGTCAGCTGGTTGTGGTCGGTGGCGATGTTGGTGGTGGTGTAGATGGGAGCCAGCTCATGCTGGGCGGGGGCCACCTCGTTGTGCTCAGTCTTGGCCAGAATGCCCAGCTTCCACAGCTCCTGGTTCAGGTCCTCCATGTAGGCCGCCACCCGGGGCTTGATGACGCCGAAGTAGTGGTCGTCCATCTCCTGGCCCTTGGGAGGCCTGGCGCCGAACAGGGTGCGGCCGGTGAACACCAGGTCCCTGCGCTTCTTATACATCGCCTTGTCCACCAGGAAGTACTCCTGCTCGGGACCCACAGAGGTACGCACGCACTTGACGTCCTCGTTGCCGAACAGCTTCAGCACCCGCATGGCCTGTCTGTTCAGGGCCTCCATGGAGCGCAGCAGCGGGGTCTTCTTGTCCAGGGCCTCGCCGCCGTAGGAGCAGAAGGCCGTGGGGATGCACAGGGTCTTACCTTTGATAAAGGCGTAGCTGGTGGGGTCCCAGGCGGTGTAGCCCCGGGCCTCGAAGGTGGCCCGCAGGCCGCCGGAGGGGAAGGAGGAGGCGTCCGGCTCGCCCCGGATCAGCTCCTTGCCGGAGAACTCCATGATCACCCGGCCGTCCGGGGAGGGAGCGATAAAGCTGTCATGCTTCTCGGCGGTGATGCCGGTCATGGGCTGGAACCAGTGGGTAAAATGGGTGGCGCCCAGGCCCACCGCCCAGTCCTTCATGGCCGCGGCCACCGCGTTGGCCACCGACAGGTCCAGCCGGGCCCCCTCGTCGATGGTCTTTTTCAGGGTCTGATATACCTCCGCCGACAGCGTGGCCTTCATCACTCTGTCATCAAATACGAGGCTGCCAAAATAGTCGGGTACGCCTGCCATATCCTTCACCCTTTCAGAAAATATAAATAAAAGGAAAGGCATCGGGAGACAGAGTTTTCCCTCTGCGGCCCCAATGCCTTTTATGTCGCATAATATACACCCCGTTTTGCAAGTTGTCAATCGTCAAATTGCAATAAATATCGGTTTTTTCGAAAGATAGATTGACATTTTGCAACATCGGTAGTATTTTATTTCAGTAATGAGATTTTTCCAGCGGCCGCGCGCGCCCTTTTGGGGGCGGCTCCGGCCCATGTTCGGAAAGGACTGACCGTGATGAAACCATTGGAAGGCCAGGTGCGCATCCCATCGGGCTGCGCCGTCTCCGCCGTTATCTCCCGGGAGGGCAGGCCCATGACCGGCGAAAAGATCATGGAGAGCATGAAGCCCATGCACGACCGCTCCAACGGCCTGGGCGGCGGGTTCGCCGGATACGGCATCTATCCGGAATACAGGGATTTCTACGCGCTGCACCTGTTTTTTGACCAGCGGGCCGCCCGCAAGAGCTGCGAGCAATTCCTGAAGGAGCGGTTCGAGATCGTCCAGTCGGAGATCATCCCCACCCGGAAGATTCCCGCCATCACCGACGAGCCCATCATCTGGCGGTACTTCGTCGCCCCGCTGAAGTCCGTCCTGGCCGCCCAGCAGCTGGACGAGAAGGAGTTCGTGGCCCGGACGGTGATGAAGATCAACACCGAGATGGACGGCGCCTATGTGTTCTCCAGCGGCAAGAACATGGGCACCTTCAAGGCCGTGGGCTTCCCCGAGGACGTGGGCGTGTTCTATAAGCTGGACGAATACGAGGGCTACTCCTGGACGGCCCACGGCCGCTATCCCACCAACACCCCCGGCTGGTGGGGCGGCGCTCACCCCTTCACCCTGCTGGACTACTCCGTGGTCCACAACGGCGAGATCTCCTCCTACGACGCCAACCGCCGCTTCATTGAGATGTTCGGCTACAAATGCACCCTCCAGACCGACACGGAGGTCATTACATACATTATGGATTATCTCCTGCGGGTCCAGGGTCTGACACTGGAGGAGGCCGCCTCCGTCATCGCCGCTCCCTTCTGGAGCACCATCGCCCAGAAGCCGGAGGAGGAGCGGAACAAGCTGACCTTCCTGCGCACCGTGTTCCCCAGCCTGCTGATCACCGGGCCCTTCTCCATCATACTGGGCTTTGAGGGCGGGCTGATGGCCCTGAACGACCGGCTGAAGCTGCGCTCCATGGTGGTGGGCGAAAAGGACGACCGGGTGTTCATCGCCAGCGAGGAGGCGGCCATCCGGGTCCTGGAGCCGGATGCGGAACACATCTACGCCCCCGCGGGCGGCGAGCCGGTCATTGTCCGGCTGAAGGAGGGGACCTTCTAACATGGGAATCGAATTTATCTATCCGGAGTTTGAGGTGGTCCGGAATGACGCCCGCTGTATCCGCTGCCGGGTCTGCGAGCGCCAGTGCGCCAACCAGGTGCACCGCTACGATGAGGACGGCAAGGTCATGCTCTCCGACGAGACCAGCTGCGTCAACTGCCAGCGCTGCGTGTCCCTGTGCCCCACCCGGGCGCTGAAGATCGTCAAAAGCGACTGCCGCCTGCGGGAGAACGCCAACTGGCAGGATGACACCATCAAAGAGGTCTACAAGCAGGCCAACAGCGGCGCGGTGCTGCTGTCCTCCATGGGCAACCCCAAGCCCCTGCCGGTATACTGGGACAAGATCCTCATCAACGCCTCTCAGGTGACCAACCCCTCCATCGACCCCCTGCGGGAGCCCATGGAGACCCGGGTGTCCCTGGGCAAGAAGCCTGACGCCATGCGCCGGGACGAAAACGGCAGGCTGCGGTGCGACCTGCCCCCCCAGTTGGAGCTATCCATGCCGGTGATGTTCTCCGCCATGAGCTACGGCTCCATCAGCTACAACGCCCATGAGAGCCTGGCCCGGGCCGCCCAGGAGCTGGGCATCTGCTACAACACCGGCGAGGGCGGCCTCCACGAGGACTTCTACCGCTACGGCAGAAACACCATCGTCCAGGTGGCCTCGGGCCGGTTCGGCGTCCACAAGGACTATCTGGAGGCGGGCGCCGCCATCGAGATCAAGATGGGCCAGGGCGCCAAGCCCGGCATCGGCGGCCACCTGCCGGG
>JBJEYO010000060.1:0-2561 GCA_051886935.1 Candidatus Enterenecus sp.
ACCTTGCCGTCCAGGGTGGGGACCTCGATCTCCGCGCCCAGGGCCGCCTGGGTGAAGGTGATGGGCATCTCGCACAGCACATTGGCGCCGTCCCGCTCAAACAAGGGATGCTTCTTCACGGAAACGGTCACCAGCACGTCGCCGCTGGGGCCGCCGTTGGAGCCGCAGTTGCCCTCGCCCCGCAGGCGGAAGGACTGGCCGTCGTCGATACCGGCGGGCACCTGGACCTTCATGGTCTTGTTCCGCCGGACCTTGCCCTTGCCCTTGCAGACGTTGCAGGGGTCCTTGATGATCTTGCCCTTGCCGCCGCAGTTGGGGCACGGACTCTCAGACTGCATGGCCATGCCCATAAAGTTCTGCTGGGTGCGGATGGTACCGCGTCCGCCGCAGCGGGAGCAGGTCTCCGGCTGGGAACCGGAGCGGCAGCCGCTGCCGCCGCAGGTATTACAGGGCTCGATGCGGCCGAAGCTGACTTCCTTCTCGCAGCCGAAGGCCGCCTCCTCAAAGGTGATCTCCAGCTCCAGGCCCAGGTTCTGACCCCGGGTGGGACCGTTCCGCCGGGAACCGGAGGAAGCGCTGCCGCCGCCGAAGAAGTCTCCGAAAATGCTGCCGAGATCGAAGCCGTCAAAGCCGCTGAAGCCGGAACCGCCATAGCCGCCCGCGCCGCCGGCCCCGAAGTTCGGGTCCACACCGGCGAAGCCGAACTGGTCGTAACGGGCCTTCTTGTCCGCGTCGGACAGGACCTCGTAGGCCTCGTTGATCTCTTTGAATTTTTCTTCCGCGTCCTTGTCGCCGGGATTCTGGTCGGGATGGTATTTCATGGCCAGCTTGCGGTAGGCCTTCTTGATCTCCGTCTCCGACGCGTTTTTCTCCACGCCAAGGACCTCATAATAGTCACGTTTATCCGCCATTGGATTCACCTCTTCTTAATTGACAATTGACAATTGATAATTGACAATAATTGTGTCGCTTCGCGACGGAATGAAATTTTGGATGCACGAACGTACAACGCCGTAGGGGCGACCCTCGCGGTCGCCCGCCGTGCATACCATTGGGCGACCGCGAGGGTCGCCCCTATGAATAACCCGAAAACGGGCGATTTTTTAATCATCCGCGTCAGCGGATACCTTCATTGTCAATTGTCAATTTTCCATTGTCAATTGGAACACAGTGTACTTCCCGGAGAAGCATTGCCCCTCCGGGAGAACACAGTCTGATCAGTTGTCGTTGACCTCTTCGAAGTCCGCGTCCACTACGCCGTCGTCGGGGGCGGAACCGGCGTTGTTGGCCGCGCCGGGGTTGCCCTGGGGCGCCTGCTGCTGATACAGCTTCTCGCTGATGGCGTAGAAGGCCTTCTGGGCTTCCTCCGTGGCATTCTTGATGGCGTTGACGTCATTGCCCTTCAGGGTCTCTTTCAGGTGCTCGATGGCGGCCTTCACAGGGGCCTTCTCGCTCTCGGAGACCTTGTCGCCCAGCTCGTTGAGGGTTTTCTCGGCCTGGTAGACCATCTGGTCGCCGGCGTTGCGGGTGTCGACCTCTTCCTTGCGGGCCTTGTCTTCGGCGGCGTACTGCTCGGCCTCCTTCACAGCCTTCTCAATGTCTTCCTTGCTCAGGTTGGAGGAGGAGGTGATGGTGATCTTCTGCTCGGCGCCGGTGCCCAGGTCCTTGGCGGACACGTTGACGATGCCGTTGGCGTCGATATCAAAGGTGACTTCGATCTGGGGCACGCCGCGGGGGGCGGGAGAAATGCCGGTCAGCTGGAAGCGGCCCAGGGTCTTGTTGTAAGCGGCCATCTCGCGCTCGCCCTGGAGCACATGGACCTCCACGGAGGTCTGTCCGTCGGCGGCGGTGGAGAAGATCTGGCTCTTCTTGGTGGGGATGGTGGTGTTGCGATCGATCAGACGGGTGAACACGCCGCCCATGGTCTCGATGCCCAGGGACAGGGGGGTCACGTCCAGCAGCAGGATGCCCTTGACGTCGCCGCCCAGCACGCCGCCCTGAATGGCAGCGCCCACGGCCACGCACTCATCGGGGTTGATGCCCTTGAAGCCTTCCTTGCCGGTCATCTTCTTGACGGCTTCCTGCACGGCGGGGATACGGCTGGAGCCGCCCACCAGCAGGACCTTGCTGATGTCGCTGGCAGTCAGGCCGGCGTCGGACATGGCCTGCTTCACGGGGCCCATGGTGGCTTCCACCAGGTGGGCCGTCAGCTCGTTGAACTTGGCCCGGGTCAGGGTCACGTCCAGATGCTTGGGGCCGGTGGCGTCGGCGGTGATATAGGGCAGGTTGATGTTGCTGGAGGTCACGCCGGACAGCTCGATCTTGGCCTTCTCAGCGGCCTCTTTCAGACGCTGCATGGCAACCTTGTCGCCGGACAGGTCAATGCCCTCGGCCTTCTTGAACTCGGCCACCAGATACTTCATGATGCACTCGTCGAAGTCGTCGCCGCCCAGGCGGTTGTTGCCGGCGGTCGCCAGAACCTCGATGACACCGTCGCCGATTTCCAGGATGGACACGTCGAAGGTGCCGCCGCCCAGGTCATAGACCATGATCTTCTGCTC
>JBJEYO010000061.1:0-1100 GCA_051886935.1 Candidatus Enterenecus sp.
TTGGTCTCGGGATAGAGCAGCTGGATGATGGGGCCGGAGAGGGCCGCAAGGCCGATGCCGGCGGGGATGGCCAGCATGGCCCCCACCCGCAGGGCGGACTCGGCCACCTTACCGGCTCCCAGCTTATCCTTGGTGGTCAGGGCGGCGGAGACCGCAGGCACAATGCAGGCCGTCAGAGAGACCATCAGGGAAGAGGGCAGGTTGTAAATGGCCACGGCCTTCTGGTAGGATCCGTACAGGCTCACGGCCATCTCCTCGGTGTAGCCCAGAGCGCTCTGAAGGAGGTTCTGGACCTGGATGGTGTCAATATAGGTGGTGATGGGCACCACGGAAGAGCTCAGAGTGATGGGCACGGCAATGACCAGCAGGGTCTTTAAGATCCTGCCGGCGGTGTCCGGCTTGTCGTCCCCCAGGGCTTTGGCGGGGGGATTGGTCCGGTGATGGCGGATAATCAGGTAGATGAGGGACACCCCGCTGCCGGCGGCCACGCCGCCGATGGCACCGGCGGCGGCAACCTCACTGCCGAAGCCCAGATAGAGCAGGTACCAGGCCAGAATCAGGCCCACCACCAGCTTGGCAACGGCCTCGATCACCTGGGAGACTGCCGTGGGGACCATGTCCGAATGGCCTTGGGCAAAGCCCCGGTAGGCCGAAACGGTACACAGGAAGAAGGCCGTCAGGGACATGACCCGGATGGCGGGAGCGGCCATGCTGTCCCCCTGGAGGCTGGCCAGGGGCTGAGCGCCGAAGAACATGATGCAGGTGGTAATGGACCCCAAAATAATAAAGGTAATCAAGCACACCCGGAACACCCGGTTGACCTGGTTGCGGCGGCCCAGGGCGTTGGCCTCCGAGATGGTCTTGGACATGGCCACGGGCAGGCCCGCGGTGGAGACCATCAGCAGCAGGTTAAACACCGAGTAGGCGTTGTTGAAGTGGCCGAAGCCCACGTCCCCCAGGATGCGGCCCAGAGGAATCTTGTACAGGGCGCCGATGAGCTTGACGATCACAATGCCCGCAGCCAGCGTCGCCGCCCCGCCGAAAAACGTACTTTTTTTCGATGATTGTTTCAACGGTATATCCTCCACAGGTTATCCAAA
>JBJEYO010000061.1:1200-2531 GCA_051886935.1 Candidatus Enterenecus sp.
GGGTGGAGAACGGCGGCAAACTTCATCTCCTGGAACAGGTCGGTGCTGTTGTTGGAGGAAACGCCGTCGGTGCCCAGGGCGATGTTCACCCCGGCCTTCTTCATGGCGGGAATCCGGGCCACGCCGGAGCCCAGCTTCAGGTTGGACACCGGGTTGTGGACGCAGGAGATCCCCTTGGCGGCCATGATGGCCCAGTCCTCCGGGGTGGTCCAGACGCAGTGAGCGGCAATGGCCCGGGTGTCCCACACCCCGTACTGGTCCAGGGTCTGGATGGGGGTCTTGCCGTTGCGGTCCAGGCTGCCCTGGTGCTCGGTCTGGGTCTCGGAGACGTGAACGTGCATCCCCAGGCCCTTCTTTTGGGCGTAGTCCGCCATCCACTGCCACAGGGGTGCGTTAGAGGTGTACTCCCCGTGGATGGAGGCGTCCACCAGAATCTGGCCGTCTCCGGCTCCGTGCCACTCCTCGGTGAGGCGGATCTGGTTGCCGCAGTCCCCGCAGGTGTCGGGGCTGAACTGGTCGGGGGCGCCGAAGTACACCCCGCCCACGGACAGGTTGGCGCTGATCCCCGCCTCCAGCACCTGCCGGGCAATGGCGGGGGTGTGCATGTACATGTCCGCAATGCAGGTGATGCCGTTGGCGATCATCTCCGCCAAGCCCAGAGCGGTGCCGGCGGCCACGGCCTGGTCGTCCAGCTTGGCCTCGGCGGGGAAAATCCACTGGTTCAGCCAGGTCTGCAAATCGCAGCCGCCGCCGTAGCCCCGGAGCAGGGTCATGGGGATGTGGGTGTGGGCGTTCACCAGGCCGGGCATGAGGACGTTCCCCTTGCCGTCAAGCTCCTGGTCGAAGGGACCCTCCGGGCGGTCAGTGCCCACGGAGGCAATCTTGTCCCCTTCCACGGAAATAAAGGCGTTGTTCAGAACCGTGCCCGCCTCATCCATGAGGAGAGCGCGGCAATTATAAATCAGTGTTTTTTTCATGGCGTCACCTTACAGGGCCTCCAGGCAGGCCAGCAGCAGGGAGGAGAACTTCTCCCGGGCAGCAGCGGCGGCCTCCAGGACCTCTTCCTCGCTGAGGGGCTGGGGCAGAACGCCGGCGGCCATGTTGGACACCAGGGTGAAGCCCAGCACCTGCATGCCGCAGTGACCGGCAGTAATGACCTCCGGGGCGGTGGACATGCCCACGGCGTCCGCGCCCAAAATCCGGGCCATGCGGACCTCGGCGGGGGTTTCGTACTGGGGGCCGGGGAAGTACATGTAGACCCCTTCCTTCAGGTCGATGTCCAGCTTCCGTGCCTGCTTCCGGGCAAGATCCTGGAGGGCGGGGGTGTAGAG
>JBJEYO010000062.1:0-2525 GCA_051886935.1 Candidatus Enterenecus sp.
GGCTCCAAGGACACCACCCCCGGCGGTATTATGTCTGCCTTCCGCAACGGCCAGAGCGAAAACCCCGTCCGCAGCTTCACCATCAACATCGTGGACGACGTGACCAACCGCTCCCTGCCCATCCTGGAGGAGCCCGATGTGGCCGATGAGGGCACCATCGCCTGCAAGTTCTGGGGTCTGGGCGGCGACGGCACCGTGGGTGCCAACAAGAACTCCATCAAGATCATCGGTGACAACACCGATATGAAGGTCCAGGCCTACTTCCAGTATGACTCCAAGAAGTCCGGCGGCATCACCATCAGCCACCTGCGCTTCGGCAAGAACGAGATCAAGGCCTCCTACTACGTGACCAAGGCCGACTTTGTGGCCTGCCACCTGGCCTCCTACATTGAAATGTTCGACATCGTCCAGGATATTAAGCCCGGCGGCACCTTCCTGCTGAACTGTCCCTGGGACCTGGCGGAGCTGGAGGAGCACCTCCCCGCCGCCGCCAAGCGGTATCTGGCCCAGAACAACATCCGCATGTATACCTGCGACGCCACCCACAAGGCCATCGAGCTGGGCATGGGCAACCGCTCCAACACCATTCTCCAGGCTGCCTTCTTCAAGCTGGCCAAGGTCATCCCCGTGGACGAGGCCGTTCAGCACATGAAGGACGCCATCGTGAAGAGCTATGGCCACAAGGGCATGGACGTGATCATGATGAACTACAACGCCGTGGACGCCGGCGTGGAGAGCGTAAAGGAAATCCCCATCCCCGCCGGCTGGGCCGATATCCAGGATGACAACCGGGAGCCCAACCTGAAGATTGACCGTCCCGACGTTGCCCAGTATGTGAAGGATGTTATGATCCCTGCCAACGCCATGCGGGGCGACTCCATCCCCGTCTCCAAGCTGATGTCCGGCGCCGACGGCACTCTGCCTCAGGGCACCGCCGCCTACGAGAAGCGGGGCATCGCCGTGAGCGTGCCCCAGTGGAACGAGGAGGCCTGCATCCAGTGCAACCTGTGCTCCTATGTCTGCCCCCACTCCTGCATCCGCCCCATGGTGATGGACGCCAACGAAGTGGTGGAGGCCCCCAAGGGCACCCGGATGCACGACATGAGAGGCAAGGGCTGCGAGATCTACGCCTACACCATGACCGTCTCCGTCATGGACTGCACCGGCTGCGGCTCCTGCGTGTCCGTGTGCCCGGCCAAGACCAAGGCCCTCACCATGAAGCCTCTGGCCAGCCAGCTGGCAGAGCAGAAGGTCTTTGACTACGGCGTGGAGAAGGTCAGCCGGAAGCAGACTCCCTTCGCCAAGGAAACCGTCAAGGGCAGCCAGTTCGAGCAGCCCCTCTTCGAGTTCTCCGGCGCCTGCGCCGGCTGCGGCGAGACTCCCTACGTGAAACTGGTCACCCAGCTCTTCGGCGACCGGATGTACATCGCCAACGCCACCGGCTGCTCCTCCATCTGGGGCGGCAGCGCACCCTCCACCCCCTACACGGTGAACAAGGACGGCCGCGGCCCTGCCTGGGAAAATTCCCTGTTTGAGGACGGCGCAGAGTTCGGCTACGGCATGAACCTGGCTGTGAACGCCCGTCAGGGCGCCGCTGCCGACCTGGCCCGGGAGATTGCCCAGGACGAGCAGACCCCCGCCGCCGTGGCCCTCTCCGCCAAGAAGTGGCTGAACCACCGGAAGGAGACCGAGGGCTCCCGCACCACCGGTCAGGCTCTCACTGCGGCCCTGGCTCAGGCCCTTGCCTCCGGCGCACCCAACGCAGACAAGCTCAAGGAGCTTTACGATATGCAGGACATGTTCGGCCAGAAGTCCGTCTGGGCCTTCGGCGGCGACGGCTGGGCCTACGACATTGGCTACGGCGGCGTGGACCATGTGCTGGCCTCCGGCGAGAACGTGAACATCCTGGTTCTGGACACCGAGGTCTACTCCAACACCGGCGGCCAGGCCTCCAAGGCCACCCCCACCGGCTCTGTTGCCCAGTTTGCCGCGGCAGGCAAGTCGGTCCAGAAGAAGGACCTGGCAGCCATCGCCATGCAGTACGGCAACGTCTACGTGGCCCAGGTTGCCATGGGCGCCGACTATAACCAGACCCTCCAGGCCCTCATCGAGGCCGAGTCCTATCCCGGCACCTCCATCGTCATCGCCTATGCCCCCTGCATCAACCACGGCATCAAGATGGGCATGAAGAACACCATGCTGGAGATGAGCGCCGCCGTCCAGGCTGGCTACTGGCACCTGTTCCGCTATGACCCCCGCCGGGCAGAAAAGGGCAAAAATCCCTTCCAGCTGGACTCTCCCGAGCCCATCATGGACTACCGCCAGTTCCTGGAGGGCGAGGTCCGTTACTCCTCCCTCCAGCTGACCTTCCCCGACCGGGCCAAGGAGCTCTTCGTCAAGGCGGAGAAGGAGGCCAAGGCCAAGTATCAGCGCCTGGTGGACCTGAGCCGCCACTGGGAAAAGACCAACGTTTAAATTCCACTTTATCCTATATCCTTCCTTATTGCAGGGAAAATCCGGCAGAG
>JBJEYO010000063.1:0-13316 GCA_051886935.1 Candidatus Enterenecus sp.
GGCAGGCCTTATCTCAGTTCGCTTCTGTGTAACACATCATTGACAAACCTACAAGTGCGCCCCGGCGGAAAATCCGCCGGGACGCGCGCTTTCTTCAGCTGTCCAGTTTTTCCAGGGCCGCCTTGGCGGACATCTGCTCGGCCTCTTTCTTGCTGCGGCCTCTGCCGATGCCCACGGACTTTCCGTCCACGGAGACCTCGATGACGAACACCCGGGCATGATCCGGGCCGGTCTCCTCCACCAGACGATAGGACACCGTCTGACCGGGGTGGCGCTGCACCAGCTCCTGCAGGCCGGTCTTGTAGTCCCGGTCCACCGCCTTCTCCCGCTCCTTGTCCAGAATCAGCTTGCGGATGATGGGGCGCACCGCCTCGATCCCGCCATCCAGATAGACCGCGGCCAGCACGGCCTCGGTGGCGTCGGCCAGGATAGAGGGCCGCTGGCGGCCTCCCCCGGCGGCCTCGCCCTTGCCCAGGCGCAGATAGCTGCCCAGCCCCAGACCGCGGGCCACCTCGTACAGGCTGTCCTCGCAGACCAGCGCCGCCCGGGTGCGGGTCAGCTCTCCCTCCGGCATATCGGGATGCTTATCGAACAGGTATTCCGCCACCACCATGCCCAGCACCGAGTCTCCCAGAAATTCCAGGCGCTCATTGCTGGTCAGGCCCTCCGCCCGGTGCTCGTTGGCGTAGGAGCTGTGGGTCACGGCGTGCTTCAGCAGGCCGATGTTATGAAAGCGGTAACCTAATTTTTCCTCCAACTCTCTCATAATTCCTCCAAAGAAGAAAGCTCCGCGCTGACGCGGAGCTTCCTGTGCTTGATACTTTAGGCGTCCAAATGCTCCTGCATGTACTTGTACAGGTCGCCCACGGTGATGATGGTGGTCATGCTCTCCTCGTCCATCTCATCAATGCCGAACTCGTCCTCCAGCGCCATGGCCAGGTCCACCAGATCCACAGAATCGGCGCCCAGGTCATCAATGAAAGCGGTGTCAGCAGTAATGTTCTCAGCGTCAATGCCGAACTGCTCGGCAATCAGATTGCAAAGTTTTTCAAACATATTTCTTAAAAGCAGCTCCTTCCTATTTTGGTTCTACCTCATAATAGGAACTTCTGCTCTCACTGTCAATAGTTAATTTGAAAGAAATTACATCTCTTTTTCCGCCTCGTCCCCATGGGCGCCGGCGGCGTGAACAGGAAGGCGCATATATGCCACATTTTCCGTAATATCCTCGATAATGCCGGCCCGCTTGTACTCCGCCGCCTGACGGATGGCGTTCTTGATGGCGTAGGCGTCGGAGGAGCCGTGGGCCTTGATCACCGGCTTGGAGATGCCCATGAGGGCAGTGCCGCCCACCTCGCCGGCGTCCAGCAGCTTTTTGAAGCTCTTGAACTCCTTCTTCACCATCATGGCCGCCAGCTTGGTCTTGAAGCTGGACAGGAACATCTTCTTGACCTCGCTCACCAGGAAGATTCCGGCGCCCTCCATGGTCTTGAGGAAGATGTTGCCGGAGTAGCCATCGCAGACGATCACGTCCACCGCACCCTCCACGGCCTCCCGGGCCTCCACATTGCCCACAAAGTTGATACGCCCCTCCTCCTTGGCCTGCTGGAGCAGGGCGTAGGCCTCCCGCTGGAGGGCGGTGCCCTTGGAGGGCTCCGAGCCGATGTTCAGCAGACCTACCTTGGGCTCAGGGCGGCTCAGAACGCGCTCGGCGTAGTAGCTGCCCATAAAGGCGAACTGGAGCAGGAATTCGGGGGTGCACTCGGCGGTGGCACCGCAGTCGATGAGCACCGAGCCGCCGGCGCCGGTGGGCACCACAGGGGCCATGGCCGCCCGGCGGATGCCCTTGATGCGCTTGACCAGCAGGGTGGCGCCGGCCAGCAGGGCGCCGGTGGAGCCGGCGGACACAAAGCCGTCCCCCGTGCCGTCCTTCAGCAGGTTCAGCCCCACGGTCAGGGAGGAGTCCTTCTTCTCCTTGAAGGCGGTGGCGGGGTTGTCGCTCATCTCCACCACCTGGTCGGCATGGCAGATCTCTACCCCGGCGGGCAGCTCGGCCAGGCCGTCCTCATGGATCACCGACAGGATCTCCTCTCCCCGGCCCACCAGAATGACCTCCACGCCGTATTCCTTCACCGCCTGCAGCGCCCCGCGGACCGGAGCCTGGGGCGCGTTGTCGCCGCCCATGGCGTCTACGATGATCTTCATGCACAGCCCTCCTTTATAATTTCTCCTGCAGCCCGTCCAGCAGCGCCAGCGCGCGCCGGGACAGCTCCGCGTTCTTGTTTCTCTTGCCCTTGACCTTGTAGCCCAGCGGGGGCATGATGCCGAAGTTGATGTTCATGGGCTGAAAATCCGTCACGCTCTCGTTGCTCACATAGAGGGCCAGGGCGCCGATGGCGGTCTCCCGGGGGAAATCCACCGGCTCCTTCCCCAGCAGCCTGTGGGCCAGCTCCACCCCCGCCAGAAAGCCGGAGGCGGTGGACTCCACATAGCCCTCCACCCCGGTGATCTGCCCGGCGAAGGAGATTCGCTCATTGCCCCGCACCCGGTAGTAGCGGTCCAGCAGCCGGGGCGAGTCCAGATAGGTGTTGCGGTGCATGACGCCGTAGCGCACATACTCCGCGTCGTGGAGGGCGGGGATCATGGAGAACACCCGCTTCTGCTCTCCCCACTTCAGGTGGGTCTGAAAGCCCACGATGTTATACAGGGTGCCGTCGGCATTGTCCCGGCGGAGCTGCACCACGGCGTAGGGCTCCTTCCCCGTTTTCGGGTCGGGCAGGCCCTTGGGCTTCAGGGGGCCGAAGCACAGGGTCTGCTCCCCACGCCGGGCCATGACCTCCACCGGCATACAGCCCTCGAACACGTTGCTGTCCTCAAAGCCGTGGACCTCCGCCTGCTGGGCATCGCACAGCTCCCGCCAGAAGTCCAGGTACTCCTCCCTGCTCATGGCGCAGTTGATGTAATCCGCCGTGCCCCGGTCGTAGCGGGAGGCGAACCAGGCGTGGTCCATATCCACGCTCTCAAAGGTGACGATGGGGGCCGCCGCGTCAAAGAAGTTCAGGTAGCTGTCGCCGGGGAACAGTTTGGCGATCTCCGCCGACAGCGCGTCGGAGGTCAGGGGCCCGCTGGCCACAATGACCTTCCCCTCCGGGATGGCCGTCACTTCGCCCTCGACCACCGTGATGTTGGGGTTGGAGCGGATGGCCTCGGTGACCGCTCCGGAAAAGCCCTCCCGGTCCACCGCCAAAGCCCCGCCCGCCTCCACACGGGTGGCGTCGGCACAGCGCAGGATGAGGGAACCGCAGCGGCGCAGCTCCTCCTTCAGCAGTCCCACGGCGTTTTCCAGCTGGTCGGAGCGCAGGGAGTTGGAACACACCAGCTCCGCGAAGCCGGCGCTGTGGTGGGCCGGGGACATCTTCTCCGGCTTCATCTCCCGCAGAGTCACATGAATACCCCGCTGGGCCAGCTGCCAGGCCGCCTCGCAGCCCGCCAGGCCGGCGCCGATCACAGTCACATCCATCATCGCTTCTCCTCGTCGGTGCGGCCCAGAAGGTAGTCAGTGGTCACATCGAAATAGTCGGCCAGGGCAATCAATCCCTCGTACTCCGGGCGGCGGCCGCCGCTCTCGTAATACTGATAAGCGCGCAGTTTCAACCCCAAATACTCGGCCATTTCGCTCTGGGTCACGCCCTTCTTTTTGCGTAATTCTGTTAATCGTTCCGCGAATTTCACAAAATTTCTACCTTTCTCTTGATACGCACTATTAGTGCATGTATAATATGCACACAAAGTGCAGATGGAGTTGATTCTTTATGACAGACCTCATGCAGACCCTATACTGCTTTGCCCAGGAAAACCGGATCACGGGCTACCTGGAGGGCGATTCTGAATACCACAGCGCCTGCCGCTGCGCCGAAAAGCGGAAGCAGCTCCTTCTGGCCGCCCTCACCCCGGAACAGGCGGGCTGGCTGGACGACCTGCTGGGCGAGCTTCAGCTCTCCTGCTGGGCAGAGACAGAGGCCGCCTTTCGCGCCGGCTTCGCCATGGCCATGGAGTTGAGCCGGGCCTGACGGCGCCCGGGCTTATTCCGCCCCGGCGGACTTCTTCGCGGCTGTCTTTTTCGCCGCCGGCTTTTTGGCCGCGGTCTTTTTCGCCGGGGCTTTCTTGGCGGGCGCTTTCTTGGCGGCGGGCTTTTCCTCCGCCTGAGCGGCCTCCTCCCCGGTCTTTTTGCGGTAGCCGCCCCGCTTCTCCTCAGGGGTGAAGTTGGCGCACTTCTCGTTGATGCAGAAGGGGCGCTTGTAGCCCTTGCCGGCCTTCTTGAACATGGTCTGGCCGCACACGGGGCAGTTGTCCTTCACGGGCACATCCCAGGTCATAAACCCCACGATCTCCCGTCCCTCGGGGTCCACGCTCCGCCAGGGGCAATCTCTGCCCCGCTCACAGCAATAATAGGTGAACTGCTTGCCCGTTTTCTTGCTCTTGCCGGTGCGCTTGAACAGTCTTCCGCCGCAGGCGGGGCACTTTCCGGGCATCTCCACCACCAGGGGCATGGTGAAGTCGCACTCCGGCCAGCCGGGGCAGGCCAGGAACCGGCCGAACCGGCCGGACCGGACCACCAGATTCTTGCCGCACTGGGGGCAGATCTCCTGAGAGACCTCGTCGGGCACCTTGATGCGCTCGCCGTCCAGCTCCTGCTCCGCCTTTTTCAGCTCCGCGTCAAAGTCGGTGTAGAAGTCGGACAGCACCTGCTTCCACGCCACCTTGCCGTCCTCCACCTCGTCCAGACGGCTCTCCATATGGGCGGTGAAGTCGGTGTCCACGATGTCGGGGAATTTGTCCTTCATCAACCCGGTGACCACCTGGCCCAGAGGGGTAGGCCGGAGGTACTTGCCCTCCTTCACCACATACTCCCGGTCGGTGATGGTGGAGATGGTGGGGGCGTAGGTGGACGGGCGGCCGATCCCCTTCTCCTCCAGGGCCCGGATCAGGGTAGCCTCGGTAAACCGGGCGGGGGGCTGGGTGAAGTGCTGCTCCCCGTCCACGCCGTTGAGCTTCAGCCCCTCTCCCTCCTTCAGGTCGGGCAGCGGGGACTGGACGGGCTCGTCCTCCTCGTCCCGGCCCTCCTCATAAACGGCTGTAAAGCCGGAGAACTTGACAGAGGAATGGTTGGCGCGGAAGCGGTACCCGGCGGACTCCACCTCAATGGTCACGCTGTCGTACACGGCGGCGGCCATCTGGCTGGCCAGGAAGCGGCTCCAAATCAGCTTGTAGAGCTTATACTGCTCCGCCGTCAGGTCCTTTTTGATGCGCTCCGGGTCCAGGTCCACGTTGGAGGGGCGGATTGCCTCGTGGGCATCCTGGGCGTTGCCCTTGGCCTTGAAGCGCCGGGTCTTTTCGGGATAGTATTCCCTGCCGTAGCGGCTCTCGATGAAGCTCCTGGCCGCGGAGAGGGCCTCCTCGGACAGGCGGAGGGAGTCGGTACGCATATAAGTGATCAGGCCCACCGTGCCCTCGCCCTCGATGTCAACGCCCTCATAGAGCTGCTGGGCGATGGACATGGTGCGCCGGGGGGTCATGTTCAGCTTGCGGGAGGCCTCCTGCTGGAGGGTGGAGGTGATGAACGGAGGGGCCGGATTGCGGCTCCGGTCCTGTCGCTTGACAGATGTAACTGTAAAGGGAGAACCTTTTACAGCATCCAGCACCTCTTGCATTTCCTCGCGGCTGTTCAGCTCGATCTTCTTATCCCGGCCGTAGAACTCCGCACGGAAGGAGCCCACATTGGGGGCGATCCGGCTCAGGTCGGCCATGATGGACCAGTACTCTCTGGGCTGAAAGGCCTCGATCTCGGCCTCCCGCTCCACCACCAGGCGGGTGGCCACGGACTGGACACGGCCGGCGGACAGGCCCCGGCGGATCTTTTTCCACAGCAGCGGCGAGAGCTGGTAGCCCACGATGCGGTCCAGCACCCGGCGGGCCTGCTGGGCGTCCACCAGGTTCTGGTCGATCTCACGGGGATTGGCGATGGATTCGGTGACCACCTTGCGGGTGATCTCGTTGAAGGTGACCCGGCAGGTCTTCTCTTTGGGCACCCCCAGCACCGATTGCAGGTGCCAGGAGATGGCCTCTCCCTCGCGGTCAGGGTCGGTGGCCAGGTAGACCCGCTGGCTGGCCTTGGCCGCTTTGCGCAGGTCCCTGATGGTGTCCTCTTTGTCCTTGATGTTCTGGTAGTCCGGCTCAAAGGTGTCCAGATCCACCCCCAGCTTGCTCTTGGGCAGATCGCGGACATGGCCCATGGATGCCTTGACCTGGTAATCGGGCCCCAGGTACTTTCCAATGGTCTTGGCCTTTGCCGGAGACTCCACGATCACCAAATTCGTCTTTGCCATAAACACATTACTCCATTTTCAATTTGACCGCGGCGCGGAACCGCTTCCCGCTCTCCTCCGTCACATAGCCCTGCACCTGCAGGATGGTCAGGGCGGACAGCACCTGGCGGGCGGGGAGCTGGGTCAGCTCCACCAGGTCATCCGCCCGGAAAGCCTTCTCCCCAAAGGCCAGCAGCACAGTCTGCTGGTCGTCGGTCAATTTCATTTTGCAGTCTTGCCAGTTAATATATTCTGCGGAAGTGGAATTGTCAACCACTTTTTCCGCATGGGTCTCCTCTGCCGGGCGCTCCGGGGCGGTCTCTTTCACCGCCTGGCGCAGCCTCTGCTCCGCCGTCTCCGGCTCTAACGGAGCCTTGCGGCGCAGGCGGCCGGGGAAGCGGTCCTGAAGCTCGCAGAGCACGTCCTCCGCGCCCATGATCAGCTTGGCCGCGCCCTCCTGGATGAGGCGGTTGGTCCCCTCGCTGCACACCGCCCCCACGGGGCCGGGCACCGCGAATACCTCCCGGTTCTGGTCCAGGGCGTGGCCCACGGTATACAGGGTGCCGCCCGCCCGTTTGCTCTCCACCGCGATGACGCCCACGGACAGGCCGCTGATGATCCGGTTGCGGACGGGAAACAGCTGGCCACGGGGCTCGGTGCCGGGCGGCTGCTCCGAGATCAGGGTACCCGCCACCGACACATCCTCGTAGAGCTGGCGGTTCCTGCGGGGATAAATCACATCCAGGCCTCCGGCCAGGACGGACACCACCGGCCCGCCGGCGGCCAGCGCGCCCTTCACCGCGGCGGTGTCGATACCCTCCGCCATGCCGGACACGATGAGCGCCCCGCTGCGGGTCAGCTCCATGGAAAGGCGCCCCGCTATATCTATGCCGTAGGGCGTAGCGTCCCGGGTGCCCACGATAGCCACGGCGGCCTCCTCGTCAAAGGCCACCGGGCGGCCCTTCATATACAATACCATGGGCGGCTGTGCGATGGCCGCCAGCCGCTCGGGATAGACGGCGTCCTGGAGGGTCAGGATGCGGATGCCCAGGCGGTCGCAGTCGCCCAGAATCCGGTTGGGGCGGTCCATGGACTTGTCCGCCAGGGAGTGAAGGGCGATCTCGGACAGGCCGCCCACCATGCGGTATTCCTTGGCGTCGGAAAAATAGACCCGCTCAGGCGAGCCGAAATAGTTCAGTACCCGCACGCCGGTCTGGCCGGCCAGGCCCTTCCGGTCCGCCAGCCATAGCCAATACTTCAGATTGGACATACTCCGTCCTCCCCTCTGCCCGGGTCAGAATTCCTCTCTGGCCATCTCCCACAGCACCACGCCGGCGGCGGCCGCCGCGTTCAGCGACTCGCACCGCGCCCGCATGGGGATCTTTACCGTTTTTTCACACAGGCGCAGGGCCGCCGCCGACACGCCTCTCCCCTCACTGCCGATGATCACCGCCGCCCGGTCCAGGGAGACCCGGCGCACATCCTCCGTGTCCTCCCGCAGGGCAGTGGCGTACAGTGGGATGCCCGCGCCGGCCAGACCGGCCGCCAGCTCCTGCAGAGATGTCTCATAGACCGGCAGGCGGAACACGGCGCCCATGGTAGCCCGGACGGTCTTGGGGCTCCAGGGGTCCGCGCAGCCCGGGCACAGAATCAGGCCGTCTGCGCCGAAGGCGTCGGCGGTGCGCCAGATGGTGCCCACATTGCCCGGGTCCTGGACCCCATCCAGCACCAGGTAACGGCGTCCCTCCAGCCGCTCCGGCAGCACCAGGGAGCCGCCCCGGCACACAAACACGATGCCCTGGGGGGTCTCCGTGTCCGCCACGGCAGACAGCAGGCTCTCCGGCACCTCCACCATGCGCACGCCGCCGGG
The DNA here is from genome assembly GCA_051886935.1 of Candidatus Enterenecus sp. GTDB lineage: Bacteria > Bacillota > Clostridia > Oscillospirales > Oscillospiraceae > Enterenecus. The sequence goes on from JBJEYO010000063.1 coordinate 8,236, forward strand.
CAGTTCCGGCAGGGCCGCGCCCTCCGCGTATACCACAGTCTCCAGCTCCGCGCCCCACTTCAGGGCCTCCGCCAGCAGCTTGGGGCCTTCGCCGCAGAACGCGCCCTCTTCCCGGCGGGCTGAGCGCTTGCCGTTCAGCTTTTTCAGCCGGGCCACAAGGGGGTTGGCGCGGCTGGTGATCCGCTCCGGGCTCATTTGCCGCAGACCGCGCTGATGGCGGTCTCCTTGCCCAGTACAATGGGCTTGTCCTCGGGGTCCATCACATAGTCGGCGCCCGGCGAGACGCACATCTCCTGTCCCCTGCGCACGGCAATGACATTGACGCCGTACTTGGCGCGGATATTCAGCTCCCGGATGTTCTTGCCTGCCCAACCGGCTGGCAGGTCGATCTCGATGATGGCGTACTCCGGGGACAGCTCGATAAAGTTCAGCAGGTTTGAGTGGGCCAGCCCCTGGGCCACCTTGATGCCCATCTCATGCTCGGGAAAGATCACCTTGTCCGCGCCCACCTTTTCCAGCAGACGCTTGTGCACATGGCTTCTGGCCTTGCACACCACCTTGGCCACGCCCGCCTCTTTCAGCCGCAGAGTGATCAGGGCGCTGCTGCCCACATCGTTGCCCACGGCCACCACGGCGCAGTCATAGTCGCTGATCCCCAGAGAGGCCAGCACGTCGGGCTCCCGGGCGTCGGCCACCACGGCGTGGGTCACCTGGTCGGCGATGCTCTGCACCCGGCCGGGGTCGGTATCCACGGCCAGCACCTGGTGTCCCAGGTCACACAGCTCCCGGGCCACGGCGGTGCCGAAGCGCCCCAGGCCGATGACAACATATGTTTTCATCACGAAACCTCCCTTATCCGATCATGACCATGGTCTCAGGATAACGAATTTTGTTTTTGCCGCCGCTCTGCCCCATAAAGGCCACCGAGAAAGACAGAATCCCCACACGGCCCAGGTACATCATGGCGATAAGCAGAAGCCGGGAGAACAGAGACAGCTCCGAGGTGATGCCCGTGCTCAGTCCCACGGTGCCCAGGGCAGAGGCGGCCTCGTAGGCCGCAGTCAGATAGGGAATGCCGTCCGCCAGAGCGATGAGCACGGAGCAGATCAGCAGCATCCCGCCCATGACCAGCACCAGGGTCAGGGCGCTGAGCACCTTCTGCTGCGGGATGGTACGGCCGCGGACGGTGACGCATTCCCTGCCCCGCAAGCCAGCGCGCAGGGCCAGCAGCAGCACGCCGATGGTGACGGTCTTGACGCCGCCCGCGGTGGAACCGGAGGAGCCGCCCACGATCATATACAAAATGGAGATGACCTTGGACACATCGGCCAGCGCGCCCTGGTCAATGGTGGTAAAGCCCGCCGTCCGCAGGGTCACGGACTGGAACAGGGCGTTGAGTATCTGCTGCCACACCGGCATCGACCCCAGGGTATCCCCGTTGAAATGCTCCGTGCAGAAGAATAAGATCCAGCCGAAGAGGATCATCACCCCGGTCATCCAGAGCACCATGCGGCTGTACAGGGACAGCTTACGGTAAGAGCGTTTGCTCAGCAGCTCCTCCCAGACGAAGAAGCCCAGGCCGCCCCCCACCACCAGAACGCACACAGTGAGCAGCACCACGGGATTTCTGCTGTACGCGGACAGGCTGCCCGCCCCGCCGGGGCCGAACAGGTCGAAGCCCGCGTTGCAGAAGGCGGACACCGCCGTGAAGATTCCTTTCCAGATGGCAGTCGGGCCGTATTGGGGTATGAAGCAGAGCGTCAGGATCATGGCCCCCGCCCCCTCGAACACCAGGGTCACCTTCAGGGCGTGTTTGACGAACCGCGCGGTGTCGCCCATGTTGTTCAGGTTGAAGGTGGACACCATAATGAGCCGCTGCGCCAGGCTGGGCTTCCGGCGCATCATGGTACCCAGATAGAAGATCAGGGTCATGAAGCCCAGGCCGCCCAGCTGGATCATCAGCAGGATCACCGCCTGCCCGAAGGGCGCCCAGGCGGTCAGGGTATCCACCACCGCCAGGCCGGTCACGCAGGTGGCGGACGTGGCGGTAAAGAGGGCCGTCAGCAGGCCGCAGCTCTCCCCGCTCCGGGAGGAAATGGGCAGGAGCAGCAGCAGCGTGCCCACCAGAATGATCCCGCCGAAGGACAGCGCCAGGATACGCGCCGGATAATTTGCAATTCTTCTGCGCACAGGCGCTCGCTCCTCCTATCTCGATGCGCAAAAGCATACCGGCGCCTTTTGCCGGTATGCTTTTGATTCAATAGTCCAAGGGCCCTATGGCGGAAAACCCTTCAAAGATGGCTCTATCCCGCTTGATCATGCTTCACCGTTCCCAGGTCTACGAATCGGTTACGCCGAAAAGTCCGTTTCTGTCTGATTTTTATATGATATATCATTCTCTTGGTTTTGTCAATTTCACTCCCGGTCGAAATGTTTATCCGCCGCAGAAACAGACGCCCCGGTTCATTCCCCGGAGCGTCCGCTGTTTTCTTACAGAATGTCCAAAAGCTCTGAAAAGCCGCCGAGAATGAAATCGCCGTAATGCTTGCCGGCCGCATCGCCCACGGCCGCGGCCTTCATGCCGCCCGCGTGAGCTGCGTCCACGCCGGAGGCGGCGTCCTCCACCACCAGGCACTCCCACGGCTCCAGGCCCAGGAAGGCGGCGGCCTTCAGGAACACCTCGGGGTCCGGCTTTGACCTGGTGATATTAGTGCCGTCGGACACCGCGTCAAAGTAGTCCCCCAGCCCGATGCGCTCCAAAATGAATTTGGCGTTTTTGGAGGAGGAACCGATGGCCAGCTTCAGCCCTCTGGCCCGAAGGGCATCCAGGGTGGACTTCACCTCCCCGCTCAGGTCTGCGGGAGACAGCTTGCCCAGCAGCCCCCGGTAGTAGTCGTTCTTCCAGTTGGCGTAGGCGGTCTTTTCCTCGTCGGTGTAGTGCTTCCCGCCCAGCTCCTCCAGAATATCCATGCAGGCCATGCGGCTGACCCCCCGGAAGCGGTTGTTCACCTCTCGGTCAAAGGGAATGCCCAGTCTGTCCGCCAGAGCCTGCCAACCCAGATAATGCTGTTCATCCGTGGAGACGATCACGCCGTCCAGATCAAAAATAACACCTTTCATCGCACACTCCACACCTTCAGAATATCCGTTCTTTATTGTAGATCACATTGCCCACGCCGCCATCGGCCCGCACATCCCGCTCCACCTCGGCCTTGGCGAGAAAGCCCTTGGAGTCCTTGAAGCCGAAGGGCACATCGTCGGTCCTGCCGGCCATGATGTCCTCACAGACCCGGATGACGCCGTCGATCAGCTCCACGCTGCCGCTGCCGGGGCCGTGGGAGAGGTAAACGGTATCATACCTACCCTCCACCCGGGGCTTCAGCGCCTCAAGGCTGGCCTTGTACTCCCGGATCGTGGTAGAATAGGGCTCATGCAGGAAGGTCAGGTAGTTGCAGGCGTCACCCAGCAGCAGCGCCCGCTCCTCCCGGATCAGCATGACCACGCTGCCCCTGGTGTGGCCGGGCAGATCGTATATGTCGATGTGCAGGCCGCCCAGATCAAAGCTGTCGCCGCCGGCCATCTGCCGGATCTGGTCCAAAGGCTTTGCCGGGATGATCTCCCTTTCCTCCACCTCCTGGGGACACAGGAACAGACCGTCCCTGCGGAAACCCATGTCGGCGTGCTGGGTATAGATGTAGTCATCCGTGTGGTTCATATAGACCGTCTCAAACTCGCCGGCGCCCATGGCGTGATCCACATGGCCGTGGGTCAGCAGAACAATGATGGGCTTGTCGGTCAGCGTCTCCACATAGGCACGCAGAAAGCCCAGGCCGCTGCCGGTGTCGATGAGCGCCGCTTTTTCGCTGCCCTCCACCAGATACATCAGCTCCAGTCCGGGCGCCTTGATGCGGGTGGTGGTGGGTGAGATCTTTTCGTGTTCAAATGTGATCATAGTTTCTCCTTTATGGTTCGGAGCAAATCGTCACAGGCGGCCAGAATCGCCGCCAGCTGTCCTTGGTCCGCATTATCATAGTGGATGCCGCAGCGGACACAGACAGGGGCTCCGAGGGCCTCGGCCAGCTCCCTTGCCCAGTTGCGGCTTATAAAACTGTCCTTATGATGGGGCCGCTCCATGGTGTCCGCCGTTCCGTCCGGCTCGGCCAGAGTAACCGCGCCTATGTGGGTACAGCATCCGCCGAATATGGCAATATCCCACCCCTCATCCAGCCTTGATACCTCCGCACGGATGGGATAGTCAAGCACGGTTCGCTCCAGCTTCATGTCATACCCTCCCACTGATAGCCGTCCCCGTCCAGGCCCAGCTGGGCGAGGACGCGCTCCACGGTATGACGGGTGCAGTCTTCAATGGTGACCGGGTGGCTGTAATAGCTCAGCATGGGCGGCAGGATGACGGCGCCCATCAGGCTCAGCTCATAGAGGTTCCGCAAATGGATGGTGGACAGGGGCGCCTCCCGGGTCACCAGCACCAGCCTGCGCCGCTCCTTCAGCGTCACATCCGCCGCCCGCAGCAGCAGATTGTCCGAGTACCCGCTGTGTACCCCCGCCACAGTCTTCATGCTGCACGGCACCACCACCATGCCCATGGTCCGGAAACTGCCCGAGGCCGGCCCGGCCCCGATGTCCCCGTTATCATACACCACGTCCGCCAGCTCCGCAAGCCGCACCCCGCCGCACTCCTGGGCCAGGGTCAGCTCCCCGCCCCTGGTCACGATCAGGTGGGTCTCGATCTCCGGGTGCTCCTCCCGCAGCCGCCGCAGCAGCTCCACTGTCAGCGGAGCCCCCGACGCTCCGCTCATCCCCACAATCAGCCGCTTACCCATGGAGCCACTTCTCCGGGTCCAGCTCCAGAAAGGGAGCGCGGTGGAAACGGTCCTTCAGCTCAAAGGGCACCGTGCAGTCGAAGATGGTCTTGCAGGAGATGCCGGTGTCTCGGATGGATGGTGCGTAGTCCGGGCTGGAGCTGGGGTCCAGCGGGTGACAGCGCACGCCGGGGATGGTCACAATGTCCGCGTCCCCCTGGAACCGGGTGTTCATGGCCCACAGCACGTCGTTGGTGTCGA
>JBJEYO010000064.1:0-2478 GCA_051886935.1 Candidatus Enterenecus sp.
CACCCCACTTGTTAGATAGTATATCATACTGTCTAACAAATGGGGTGCAATCCATTTTCCGAAAGGCGGGACTTTTCCCGTGATTATATTACCACAAAACGGCCCTTTTTTCAAGTCTTGTTCTCCCTCTCCCGGCGCTGTATAAAAAGAGGTGGAGGTGGTCCCATGGAATCCTTTGAACTGTCCCTGTCCCCTGACCAGCTGGACCGGACCCGCCGGGCCCTGGCCCAGTGCAACGAAATGTCCGCCCGGTACGGTCTTGTCCTGTCCGAGACGCAGATGGCCGCGCTGGCCCGCCGCCGGGCCCAGGCCCTGCGGAGCACCGGGCGGGTGGAGTTCGGAGAGGGCGTGCTGCCCCGGCTGGCCCGGGTCTTCTGCTCCTCCCCCTGCATCCAGCCCGCCGATTACGCCGACACCCTGGCCGAGCTGCAGGACCTGTTTTACCAGTTCAAGGGGGACTGCCGGGAGCGGCTGAGCGACGATGAGCTCATCGACGCCATGGCGCTGGTCTTTCAGCGCACCGGCGGAAGCCTGGAATTTCTCTCCGGCATGGAGCCCGACGAGCTGTGCCAGATCGCTCGAACCGGCAGCCTGGACGGCACCCGGCTGGACGGCGAGCTGTGAGGAGGGATACTCATGACAGAACAAGCCCTGACTGCGCCCCTGACCCCCCGGGAGGAGGCCGCCCTGTGGGAGCGGCTGCTGCCCCTTCTGGCGGAGCAGACCCGGCGGTACACCGGCGGGGAGAGCAGCTCCGTCCCGGCGGAGACCGCCCGGCTCCTGCAGGATTCCCTGCTGTACTGCCTGGACCTGTCCCAGCCCCCGGAGCCCGCCCGGGTCCGGGCCGTTCTGTCCGGAGACCCCTGGGCGGAATTTCAGCGGGGATTGGCCCGTATCCGGGAGCAGATGACCTATGGCCAGCGCCTGTGGGAGACGCTGCGAAGCAGCCCCCGGCCCGTCTCCAACCGGGCTTTGGAGGACACTCTCGCCGGCATCGGCGCCTTCTGGAAGCGCTACAACCCCGCCCTGCTCGCCAAAGAGATTCCGTGCAGCATCGACTATCCCCTGGCCCGGCCTGTCTCGGAGCGGCTGGGCGGAGTTGATTATGTAAACCGCTGGCTGGAGCACCTGGCTGTGGAGCTGCGGTTTCTCAGCGCGTTTCCGCCGGAGCAGGCCATTTCGGTGCTGGAGCGCTCCTGTCCCGACTGGAAGGGCCTGCTGGTGAACCTCTTTGAGCCGGTGGCAGCCAATGCCCTGGGCAAAGCCCTGCTGGGCCTGTCCGCCCCGTCTCTGGACTTCACCGATGGGGAGCGGGCCGCCCTGTCCGCACGGCTGGAACAGGAGAGCCCCGCTGGACTGCGGCGGCTTTTCCGGGCCGCCGGGGAGGGACTGGCCGAACGGCTGGGCATGAGTGATCCCTTCTCCCGGGCTTACCTGGCAGACTGGGCGGAGGGGCTGGCCGTCCGGGCCGCGGCGGTGCGGGACCTGGGCGGTCTCTCCGGGATATTTCTGTAGATTGGCCAGACGATTCGATATATGCGGTCAGTCTGTGTCGTCCAGTTCCAGCACAAAACGGCAGCCCCGCTCTGTTTTCCCGCAGACCCGGAACCCGGCCCCCTCGAAGCAGGCCCGGGAGGCCGGGTTAAAGTCGTAAATTTCCTCCACGCACAGCCGGGGCCAGCCCAGGTCCCGGCCCCTCTGCACCAGGGCGGCGATCACCTGCTGTCCCAGGTGTTTTCCCCGGTACTCCCGCTCGCCGATGACGATGGGCAGGTTGTCCTCCATCAGCGTCACATCGCCGATGGGCCTGTACGCCCCATCCTCCGCGACTTCGATGAAATACAGCTCCCCGTGGGCGTCCAGCCAGCGGTACATCCGGTCCAGCTTTTCCCGGGTGTAGGGCTCCCTCACCCCATCCACCAGCCACACTGTCTCCGGGTCCTGATACCATTGAAAAGCGTCCTCTCCGGCCCGGTCAAATCTCCGCAGCCGCAGGGTATCGCTGATCTGTATGATCTCAGGCTGTTCAGTTCCTGTGATGGGCATGGCGCAGGCCCCCCTTGAAAAATTTCATGGCTTCATTTTATTTCTTTTGGGAATATGCGTCAAGGGCGCCGCTGCAATCACGCAGCGGCGCCCTTGTACTTTTCTGTTACAGGATGACCAGCTCGCCGTCCCGGGCGTCCACCGTCAGCACGGTGTCGGGGGACACGTCGCCGGCGATGATCTTCCGGCCCACCAGGTTCTCCACCGTGTGCTGGAGATACCGGCGCAGGGGCCGGGCGCCGTACATGGGGTCGTAGGCGGCGTCCAGGATCAGGTCCTTGGCCCCGGCGGTCAGCTCCACGCTCAGCCGCTTCTCGGCCAGACGGCGGTTCAGGCCCGCCAGCTGCAGGTCGATGATGTGGTAGATGTTATCCCTCGTCAGGGGCTTGTAGAACACGATCTCGTCCAGACGGTTCAGGAACTCCGGCCGGA
>JBJEYO010000065.1:0-2471 GCA_051886935.1 Candidatus Enterenecus sp.
CCATGTCTTCGGTGGGGTCGTCCGCCAGAATCAGGGCGCCCGTCATGGTCCCGCCGGTCTTCAGCAGCGCTTCCTCCGGGGTGCCCGGCTCACCTGCCGGGCACGTGGCCGCAACACCCGTGTCCACATACTCCCCGGCCTCAAAGTCCCAGACCAGCCATGTCCCGTCATCTCCGATTTTGGGCGGGTTGACGGCGGCGTCCACGGCCCTCTGTCCGGCCTCCAGTACCTTGTCCACCCACGCCTGCTGGGGCTGGGGCGGCTCAGGCACGGGCTGGCCCAGAGCGTCGGCCACAAAGGTGCGCCAGCTCTCCGACTTGACCAGCACATCGTCCACCCGGTATTGCAGCTCGCACCTTCCAAAACCATTCCGGGCCACATCCGCCGATGTGACGGGCCATGTGACCTGCGCCCCGTCCGCGGAGACCACACAGGGATAGGGCGCGTCATCCCCGGGCCGCCGGGCAATCAGGCTGACCGCTCCGGGGCCGTACTCCGCATGCCAGCGGGACACGTCAAACACGATCTTTCGGGCCAGGTTTTCGCCCTCCCGCCCAATGGGGAGGGTGGCGCCCGGCTTTGCTGTTACAGTTGTCATCTGCTTACCTCCATTCCGCATCCGGGCGGAATGGTCTTGCGGAAATGTACGTCAACGTGCAAGGCTGAATGAAGTTCCTCTTTTAGATATTTTTCACCGCTGTTTCCATTTCTCCGTTTCCTACTTTTGGCGGCATAGAAAATGCTCCCTCTTAAAAAGACAGTTTAACTATTTCACTGTCTTTCTAAGAGTGAGCATATCATGAAACTGACCTTTCCTGCTGTTTCAATCAAACAAGATCCTCACCGCCCAGCTGGCGGCCAGGAAGCCCGCGATGTCCCCGCACAGGGCGGCGGGGACGGCGTACCGGGTCCTGGCCACCTTGGCGGCCCCGAAATAGACGGCCACGGTGTAGAAGGTGGTCTCGGTGGAGCCCAGCATCACCGCCGCCGTGCGGCCCACCAGGGAGTCCGGCCCGTAGGTTTCGATGAGCTCCGCCCCCACCCCCAGGGCCGCCGAGCCGCTGACCGGCCGCACCAGCAGCAGGCCGATGGTCTCCACCGGAATGCCCACCGCCGACAGCACCGGCTCCAGCGCCTGCCCCAGCAGCTCCAGCGCCCCGGACGCCCGCAACATGTACACCGCCGTCAGCAGGGCGATGAGGGAGGGCACGATGCGCGCGGACACCTTGATGCCCTCCGCCGCCCCATCCACCAGCGCCCCCCACAGGTCCACCTTCCGCAACAGCCCCCACAGGGCCACCGCCAGCATGAGGACGGGCACCAGCATGGTCAGCGCCAGGTCCATACCCTCACCTCCACACCCGGGCGAACAGCTTCGCCGCCGAGATGCCCGCCGCCAGCGCGATGGCGGAGGCCAGCCACACCGCCGGCAGGATGTCGAAGGGGGTGGCACACCCCGCCGCCGCCCGGAGGGAGGCCACGGTAGTGGGAATGAGCTGGATAGAGGCGGTGTTGCACACCACCAGCATACACAGGCTGTCAGACGCCACCCCCGGCGTCCGCTCCGCCATGAGCCGGGCGGCCTCCAGCCCCAGGGGAGTGGCGGCGTTGCCCAGGCCCAGCAGGTTGGCGGACACATTGGCGCTCACCGTGTCCATGACCCGCTTGTCGCCGGCGAAGTCGGGGTACAGCCGCTTCAGCACCGGCCGCAGCAGGCGGCTGAGCCCCTCCGCCAGCCCGGAGCGGCGCATGACCTCCATCACTCCCATCCACAGGCACAGCGCCCCCGCCATGGACAGACACAGCTCCACCCCGGCGGCCGCCCCCTCCAGCGCCGCCACCGCCACGGCCTCTCCCCGCCCGGTCAGCAGGCCGCACACAATGGACGCCCCCACCATCACCGTCCAGATCACCGACATGGCCATCGCCGTCACCCCGTCTTTCCCGTTGGTCTCATATGCCCTATGATACGCGCGACCTGTCCAAAAGTATTCCCCCCCTCTCCCTTGTCACGACAATATTTTCACAAATACCCCTTTTTTTTACTTTTTCTGATTGACATTCCAATACCCAATGTTATAGAATACACTTACAAGCCAAAGGGGGAATTATTATGAAGTCAACAGGAATTGTCCGTAAAGTGGATGAGCTGGGCCGCATCGTTCTGCCCATCGAGCTCCGCCGCACGCTGGACATCGCTGAGCGTGACGCACTGGAGATCTACGTGGACGGCGCCTCAATCGTTCTGAAAAAGTACGAACCCGCCTGCGTTTTCTGCGGCAGCGCCAAGAATGTGACCTCCTTCAAGGAGAAGAACATCTGCGCGGCTTGCCTTCAGGAACTGAGCAAGTGACCTCACACCACGCAAAAAGTCCCGTCGGTACTCACCGGCGGGACTTTTTCTGTTCTCTTTTATATACAGATTGTGATTATTTTCCCAAAGTCATGTCATAGAGCTGTTTTTTCTTCAT
>JBJEYO010000066.1:0-2383 GCA_051886935.1 Candidatus Enterenecus sp.
TTGAATGGACAATGTACAATTGACAATGGACAATGAAGGTGTCCGCTGACGCGGACGATTGGAATATTGTACGATCTATTCTGCATTCGTAGGGGCGACCGCAAGGGTCGCCTCTACGGCGGTGTCCGATCGTGCAATCAAAATCAAAATCGTCCCGAAGGGACACATTCATTGTCCATTGTACATTGTCAATTGTCAATTATTTAGCAGGCCTTCTCGCTGACGTAGTCGTCCAGGGCCGCCATGGCGTCGTCCAGTTTCAGGACGTTGCTGCCGCCGCCCATGGCGCTGTCGGGCTTGCCGCCGCCCTTGCCGCCGCAGATGGGGGCCAGGTTCTTGATGATGTCGCCGGCCTTGATGCCGTGGGCAATGGCGTTTTTGCCGCAGACGGCCAGGAGGGTGATCTTCTCGCCCTGGACCGCGGCCAGCAGAGCCACCACGTCGGGGCTCCGGTCCTTCAGGAAGTCGCCCATCTTCCGCAGGTCGGCGGTCTCAATGTCGCTTCTTGTGACGGTGACCACCTTCAGGCCCTTGATCTCCTTGGCGGCGAACAGGGTCCGCTCGATCTCGCCGGAGAACAGCTTGTCCTTCAGCCGGTCCACGTTCAGCCGCATTTCCTTGGCCTCCTGGACCATGGCCCCGGCCTTGTGGAGCAGCTCCTTGGGGGTGGTCTTGAGAATCTCGGCGGCCTCGGCAATGGTCTGGTTCATCTGGTCCATCTGCCGCAGGACCTCCTTGCCGGTGTAGGCCTCGATGCGGCGGACGCCGGAGGCCACGGAGGACTCGGACTGGATGCGGATCAGGCCCACCTTGGCGGTGTTATCCAGATGGGTGCCGCCGCAGAATTCCAGGGACCGGTCGCCCATCTTCACCACACGGACCACGTCGCCGTATTTCTCGCCGAACAGGGCCGTGGCGCCCAGCTTCTTGGCCTCTTCGATGGGCAGCACCAGGGTCTCCACGTCCATGCCGTCCAGGATCATGTTCATGATATCCTGGGTGATTTTTCCCATTTCCTCATGGGTCACGGCGGAGAAGTGGGTGAAATCGAACCGCAGATGGTCTGGCTCCACCAGAGAGCCGGCCTGATGGCAGTGCTCGCCCAGGACCTTTTCCAGGGCGGACTGGAGCAGATGGGTGGCGGAGTGGGCGCGGGCGATGGCCTGCCGCCGCTGCACGTCGATGGAGGCGGTGACGGTTCCGCCCACCTGCATGGAGCCGGACTCCATGACGCCGTAGTGCATATACTTGCCGCCCTTGTTCTTCTGCACATCCCGGACCGCGAACACGCCGTCGGCGGTGCGGATCACGCCGTGGTCGGCCACCTGGCCGCCCATTTCGGCGTAGAAGGGGGTCTTGTCCAGGACCACGATGGCCTCCACCCCGGCGGCGATGGCCTGCCGCTGCTCGTCCTCGGCCACGATGGCCAGGACCCGGGCCTGGGATTCTGTTTCCGTATAGCCGGTGAACTCCGTGGCGGGCATCTCCTGACCAAAGTCGATACCGGCCCAGCCCAGGTCGCCCAGGGCCTCCCGGGCCTTTCTGGCCCGCTGCCGCTGCTCCTGCATCAGCTGGTTGAAGCCGTCCTGGTCCACGGTCATGCCCTCTTCCTCCACCATTTCCAGGGTCAGGTCGATGGGGAAGCCGTAGGTGTCGTAGAGCTTGAAGGCGTCGGTGCCGGAGAACACGGTCTCCCCTGCCGCCTTGTGGCTCTCCAGCAGGTCGGAGAAGATCTTCATGCCGCCGTCGATGGTCTTGGCGAAGTTCTCCTCCTCCACCTGGATGACCTTGGTGATATAGGCCTGCTTCTCCCGCAGGTCGGGATACTGGCACTCGTTCTCATGGATGACCGTGTCCACCACCTGATAGAGGAAGGGCTCGTTGACACCCAGGAGCTTGCCGTGGCGGGCGGCCCGGCGGAGCAGGCGGCGCAGGACGTAGCCGCGGCCCTCGTTGGAGGGCAGGACGCCGTCGCAGATCATAAAGGTGGCGGAGCGGATATGGTCGGTGATGACCCGGAGGGAGACGTCCATCTTGTGGGTCTTGCCGTAGTAGGCCCCGGTCAGCTCGGAGACCCGGTTGGTGATGTTCATGACCGTGTCCACGTCGAAGAGGGAGTCCACGTCCTGGCAGACCACGGCCAGACGCTCCAGGCCCATGCCGGTGTCGATGTTCTTCTGGGCCAGGTCCGTGTAGTGACCCGCGCCGTCGTTGTCGAACTGGGAGAAGACGTTGTTCCAGACCTCCATATAGCGGTCGCAGTCGCAGCCCACGGTGCAGCCGGGCTTGCCGCAGCCGTACTTCTCGCCACGGTCATAGTAGACCTCGGAGCAGGGGCCGCAGGGGCCGGAGCCATGCTCCCAGAAGTTGTCGGACTTGCCGA
>JBJEYO010000067.1:0-12604 GCA_051886935.1 Candidatus Enterenecus sp.
CGGACAGGATCTCGTCGATCTTGCCCTGGCCGATGATGGAGTAGCCCTCCCGGCCAAGGCCGGTGTCCATGAACAGCTCATTGATGTCCTTCAGCCGGCAGGAGCGGCGGTTGATATAGTATTCGCTCTCGCCGGAACGGTAATACCGGCGGGTCACCGCCACCTCGGTCTCCTCCATGGGGAAAATGTGGGCGGAGTTGTCCAGAACAAGGGTGACTTCGGCAAAGCCCAGCCCCTTCCGCTTGGCTGTGCCGTCGAAGATCACATCCTCCATCTTTCCGCCGCGGAGCGTCTTGGTGGACTGCTCCCCCATGACCCAGCGGATGGCGTCGGCGATATTGGATTTGCCCGATCCGTTGGGGCCCACGATGGCGGTGATCTCCGACCCGAAGGTCAGCACCGTCTTATCCGGGAAGGACTTGAAGCCCTGGATCTCAAGGGATTTCAGATACAATGTCCGCACCTCATTATCAGTGGATATTAAAAGACATATTATTTTATCATTTCTCACCCGTCAATGCAACAGTTTTCCGGCGGGAAGGCCCCATGAAACAAAAACCGGGCACGGCAGAACCTGCCGTACCCGGTCTCATCATGACTGCTGTCCCTGCGCCCGCACCAGGCGCTTGGTGCGCCAGACGCCGCCTTTCCACCGCCCCAGGAACAGCAGGGCGCGGACACACTCGTCGGCGGCCTGGCCGGCCCAGATGCCCACCAGCCCCAGGCCCAGCACATGGCCCAGGAGGAAGCCGCCCCCCACGCTGAGCAGCCAGGCGCTGACCACGCAGATGACCACGGGGAACCTGATGTCGCCGCAGGACTGGAGGGATCGGCTCATGACGATGTTCACCGCCCGACCCATCTCCAGGGGAATCTCCACCAGCATCACCCATCTGCACAGGTCCAGCACCTGCGGGTCCCTGGTGAACAGGCTGTACACCGGCCTGGCGAACAGAAACAGCAGGGCGGACACCAGGGTGGAGATGAGCAGGGCCCGGCGCAGGGTGTACCGCACCGTGCGGTCCACCTCCTCTATATCCCCCGCTCCCATGCGGTTGGCCACCACCACCTGGGCCGCCTGGCCGATGGCGGAGGCGAAGGTGTAGGACACCGTGGCGAACATGTTGGCGTACACCTTGGTGGTCACCACATAGAGGGGCAGCATGTTGCAGAACACCTGGAGCACCAGCTGGCTGCCGTTGTAGGATAGAGACTCGCCCCCGGCGGGCAGGCCGATGTGCAGCAGGGTGCGCAGCTGCCACACGGGGAAGGGCCGCAGAAACTTCAGGGAGAGCATCCCCGGGAACCGGCGGACGAACAGCACGGCGATGGCGATGACGCCGGCCAGGCGGCTCAGGTCGCTGGCCAGGGCCGCGCCGGCAGCCCCCATGGCGGGCAGGCCGAAGGCCCCGTTGATGAACACCGCGTTGCCGGCGATGTTCAGCACGTTCATGCTCACCGAGATGACCATGCTCTCCTTCATCATCTGGTTGCTGCGGAAAAAGGCGGTGAAGGTCAGGTACACCGCCTGAAACAGCATACCCACGGCGATGATGCGGGTATAGAGGCAGGTCTCCTCAAAGATCTGGGTGTCCACCTGCATGGCCCGGTAGATGGGCCCCGGCAGCACCAGCAGCACCGCCATGACCACCCCGCCGAAGATCACGTTGGCCAGCAGGGACACGGTGTAGGTCTCCCCCAGCTCCTCCGTGGCCTTCGCCCCGATGTGCTGGGCGATGAGGATCATGGCGGAGGTACACACCACCGAAAAGATGATGATGAGCAGATTGATAATCTGGTTGGCGTTGCCGATGGCGCCCACCGAATCGCTGTTGTACCAGCCCACCATGATCTGGTCGGCGTTGCCCACCAGCATCTGAAGGACCAGCTCTATGAAAATGGGCCAGGTCAGCCGCAGGATCCCCGGCCGCTCCGGGGTCAAGGCGCGAGCCTTCACAGGCATTCCTCCCTCCAAAACAATAGAGCATATTATATGCGCCCGGCGGAAAATAGCAATTCGCAAAGCAGACAAATCAAAGGCCGGGCGTCAGCCCGGCCTTTGTCACCTTGTCAAAAAAAGCCTCGCAGAGTTCGCGCCCGCGGGCAAGAATAAATTTGAATATGTTTTCCCCGGCGACATGCGCGTCGGGGAAAACACTTCTCGGCCTGCAAACGTGCGAATTGTCCCGCCGCAGCGGGCAATTCGTGCGCTGCGGCAGGCCGCAATCCTTTTGTCGGAAAAGGCTCCGCCTTTTTCGACAGTTACTCAAAGGCCGGGCGTCAGCCCGGCCTTTGTCAGTTTGCTCATGTCTCAGTGGGCATCCAGCTCGTCGTAGAAGCGGTCGTGGATGACACGCACCGCCCGGTCCGCGTCGCCGCTGTCAATGAGGACGGACACCTTGATCTCGCTGGTGGAGATCATGTGGATGTTGATGCCCGCGTTGAACAGGGCCTCGAACATGGCGGCTGCCACGCCGGGGTTGTTGAGCATGCCCGCGCCCACGATGGACACCTTGGCGATGTTGTCCGACACGTCGATGTGGTCGAACCGGATGCTGTCCCGGTTTTCCTCCAGCAGCTTCCGGGCCAGCTCCATATCCCCCTTGGCCACGGTGAAGCTGATGTCCTTGGTGTCGCTGCGGCCAATGGACTGCAAAATCAGGTCCACATTGACCTTGTTCTGGGCCAGCAGGGAGAAAATTCTGAAGGCGATGCCCGGGGTGTCCTCCAGGCCCACCAGGGCCAGGCGGGCAATGTTCTTATCCTTGGCAATACTTCTCACATGGGACCTTTCCATGGTCTTGACTACCTCCTTGACTTTCGTGCCGGGATTCCCGGTAAAGCTGGAGAGCACCTCCAGATTGACATTATAACGCTTTGCCATCTCCACCGAACGGTTGTGGAGCACCTGAGCGCCCAAGGTAGCCAGCTCCAGCATCTCGTCGTAGGTGATCTCATCCAGCTTGTGGGCGTTGGGCACCAGCCGCGGGTCGGCGGTGTACACGCCGTCCACATCGGTATAGATCTGGCACAGCTCAGCGTTGAGCACTGCCGCCAGCGCCACCGCCGAGGTGTCCGACCCGCCCCGGCCCAGGGTGGTGATGTCCTCGTAGCGGTTGACCCCCTGGAAGCCGGTGACGATGACGATGCGCTTCTTGTCCAGCTCCTCCAGCAGCCGGTCTGGGGTGACCCGCCGGATGCGGGCGTTGCCGTAGCTGGAGTCGGTGCGGAAGCCCGACTGCCAGCCGGTGAGGGAGACCACCGGATAGCCCATGCCCTCGATGGCCATGGCGCACAGGGAGCAGGAGATCTGCTCTCCGGTGGACAGCAGCATATCCATCTCCCGCTTGGAGGCGTGGGGGTTGATCTCCGCCGCCTTTTCGATGAGATCGTCGGTGGTGTCCCCCTGGGCAGACAGCACCGCCACGACCTGGTTGCCCTGCTTATAAGTATCGGTGATGATGCGGGCCACGTTGCGGATCCGATCCGCGTCCGCAACGGACGAGCCGCCGAATTTTTGTACGATCAGAGCCATTTGAATCCATCCCTTCGGATACTGCCGCAGCAGTCCAAATCATTCTATGCCGCCCCGGCGCGCCGGGTCTCAGTCCAGCACCCGGATCACGGACAGGGGCTTCAGCCCCGCCAGACGCCGGTCCAGCTCCCCCCGGGTCATCTCCGCCCCGGTGAGGCAAGCAGCCTCGGCCTCCTCCGGCCGGGAGAGCAGCTCCGCCCCGGCCAGCAAGGACTGTAAAGTCTCTCCGCCTGTCAGTGCCCGCACATACCAGCGGCTGGCCACAGCCTCGGGAGAGGACACGGTGTCCTCCCCGCCGGGCCCCCAGCAGATGGCCCTGCGGTGGCCCCGGTGGCTGGCGATGTCCATGACGTCGGCCACCACAGCGGAGGCGGTGGGCAGCTTGCCCGCCCCCCGGCCATAGAACATGACGTCCCCGATGGCGTCCCCCCGGACGGAGATGGCGTTGAACACGTCCTCCACGCCGGACAGGGGGTTGGACCGGTCCACCAGGTGGGGCGCCACCCAGGCGCACACCCTGCCGTCCTCCTGACGGATGGCCCGGCCCAGCAGCTTGACGGCCTTCCCCGCTCTGCCGGCGTACTCCACGTCGGCCAGGGTGATGCCGGTGATGCCCTCGGCGGGCACCTGGTCGGGGTAGATATGCCGCCCAAAGGCGATGGCGGACAGGATGCAGATCTTGCGGCAGGCGTCCCAGCCCAGGATGTCGGCGGAGGGGTCCCGCTCGGCGTACCCCTTCTGCTGGGCCTCGGCCAGGGCATCCTCAAAGGACAGGCCCGCCCGGATC
Source organism: Candidatus Enterenecus sp. (assembly GCA_051886935.1). Classification (GTDB taxonomy): domain Bacteria; phylum Bacillota; class Clostridia; order Oscillospirales; family Oscillospiraceae; genus Enterenecus. Next base: position 4,323 of record JBJEYO010000067.1, read on the forward strand.
ATCCGGGTCAGGATATAGTTGGTGGTGCCGTTGAGAATGCCCCGCAGCTCCAGAATCTCATTGGCCGCCAGGCACTGGGACAGAGGCCGGATGATGGGGATGCCGCCCCCCACGCTGGCCTCAAAGAGATAGCACACACCCTTTTCCCGGGCCAGCTGGGTCAGCTCATAGCCGTGGGTGGCCACCAGCTCCTTGTTGGAGGTGACCACGCTCTTGCCCGCCTCCAGGGCCCGGCGGGTGAAGTCCAGGGCCGCCGTGGCCCCGCCGATGGTCTCCACCACAATGCCCACCTCGGGATCGTTCTCAATGACGGAGAAGTCCCTGACAAATTTGTCGGCAAAGGGACTGTCCGGCACCTCTTTCACATCCAGGATATACTTCAGCCGGACCTGCTCCTCCACCTTGCGGTCGATGCTGCCCTCATGTCCGGCCAGCACCTCGGCCACGCCGGAGCCCACCGTGCCGAAGCCCAAAATCGCTACATTTACCATTATTCCACCCCGATCTTTCTATGGTCAGCCCGCCAGCACCTCGCAGCGGAGCACCGTCTCCTCCTCCCGGAGGGCGGACATCAACTCCTCCAGGTCGCCGCCCAGCTCTGAGGTCTCCAGACCCACCGTCACCGCCGCGGCCCCGTCGCCGGGGATGCCCTGATTGATGGTCAGGATATTGCCCCCCCAGCCGGCAAACAGGTTCAGCACGCCGGACAGAGCCCCCGGCCGGTCCCGCAGCAGGATCTGGATGGTGACGATGCGCCCGTGGAGCAGGTCCCGGAAGGGACGGATGGCGTCCTTGTACTTGTAAAAGGCGCTGCGGCTGATTCCCGCCCGCCGGGCGGCGGCGTTCACCGTCCGCTCCTCGCCGGTCTCCAGGTAGCGCTTGGCCTCGGCCACCTTCAGAAACACCTCGGGCAAAACGGAGGCCTCCACGATGTAGTAGCTCTGCTTCCGCTCCATGCTTTCCCCTCCTTTGTCTTTCTGTTGTGGCCTATTGTATCACAGTCGCGGACACTTTGCAAATAAATTCTCTCTGGGACTTCCACAAAACCCGGCGCTCTTTTCCCCCGATTTTGGGCAAAATGCAGCAGCCCGCGGGGAAAGCTCCCGCGGGCTGCTGTGAAAACGCCTTTTAAGCCTCCGACCCTTCCGGGGGAGCGGGCGGAGTGGGGATGCCGATGGAGGGCTCAGGGGGCAGCGAGGGCTCGATGCTGGGCCAGGGATCGTCCGACGGCCAGGGGTCATCGGAGGGCCAGGGATCGTCCGGGTCTCCGCCGGGCTCGTCTCCCGGTTCATCGCCGGGTTCATCGCCCGGTTCGTCACCCGGCTCGTCGCCCGGCTCATCGCCCGGTTCCTCCTCCAGGTGCAGCGGGCAGTAGGGGTCCTCCAGGCCCTCGTAGACGGACAGGTGGGCGTAGTAGTCATCCACCACCACGTCCTCCCGGACCACAACCCGGTCGTAGTCCACCATGGTGACCTCCTTGCGGGACTCCTCCGGGCAGAACTCCGAAGCCAGATAGTAGGCCCCGGTCTCCTTGCCGTCAGCGTCCAGGATGGGACTGTCCGTGCAGATGGTGACGGGGACGTGGCACACACAGAACTCGGTGGGCGCGTCCTCCTTCAGCAGGCGGAACACCTGAGTGCGGTCGCCCCGGATGTCGTTGGCGCAGTCGCTGGTGGCCAGCAGGCCGCAGTCCCGGCAGATGCTGTACTCCCGCACACCCTCCGGTTCGGTGAAGGACTTGTTGGGCAGATCCAGGTTCTGGTGAAGCAGGCTCATCACCTTCTGCCACAGGGTGACGGAGGGGTTGCCGCTCAGATTGATGGTCTCGTTGTTGGGATAACCCGTCCACACCACGGCGGTGTAGTAAGAGGTGTAGCCCGCGAACCACAGGTCGTACTTGTTGTTGGTGGTGCCCGTCTTGCCGGCCACGGTCTGGCCGGGGATGCGGGCGTAATAGCCCGTGCCGCTGGTGACGGCGGAGGTCAGCATGGAGTTGATATAATAGGCTGTGGATTCCTTGATGACATACTCCTTGGTGGGGGTGTTGTCCAGAATCACATCTCCGTTGATGTTCTCCACTGTCAGATAAGTGGTGGCCTCGGTAAAGGCACCGTCCCGGGGGAAGGTGGCGTAGGCCGCCGCCATCTCAAAGGTGGACAGGCCCTTGGTCAGACCGCCCATGGACAGGGAGCCCAGGTCGGCGATGTCCGACTTGATCTGGCCGTTGACCTCCATGCTTTCCACCAGAGTGGTAATACCGTAACGCTCGGTCATATACTCATAAGACATCCTGGGCGTGACCATCTCCAGCACATTGACGGCGATGGTGTTCACCGAGCGCACCACCGCGTCCTGAATGGTGGTCAGTCCGCGCCAGGAGGCCGTCACATTCAGCGGCCAGGGCTCGTCGTTGAGCAGCCGGGGGTTGTCGTCACTGACGGAGGCCGGAGTGATCAGCCCCATGTCCAGGGCGGGAGAATAGACCGACAAAGGCTTGATGGAGGAGCCGGGCTGCCGGGTGGCCAGAGCGTTGTTCCAGCCGCGGTTGATGGTCTTCTCCCCCACATCGCCCGCCATGGCCACCACATAGCCGGTGGAGTTGTCCACCACAGTGATGGCGGAGCTCATCTGCTGGCCGGTCTTGGAGGTGTAGTCCAGGTTGGAGCGGTCAGTATAGACGGCGTCCACCGCCGCCTGCACATCCGGGTCATAGGGCACATAGATCTTCAGGCCGCCGCTGTACACCATCTTGGTGACCACTTCCTTGGTCATGCCGGTGGCCTCCATCAGGTCGTCGATGACCTCGCTGATCACCGCATCCACATACCAGGAGTTGACCGCGGCGGAGGCCGTGGCGGAGGCCTCCTCCACGTCATCGACCTCCTCCACCTCGCCCTTGTCCCAGCGGAACACCAGAGTCTCGGCCATGGCGGCCTCATACTCCGCCTGGGTGATATAGGCGCCGTCCGGGCTGATCTCCGGGTCCGCCATGGTCCGCAGGATCAGCTCCTGCCGGGCCTTGTTGTACTCCCGGCCGTTCCAGACCTCGGCTGCCCCGTAGTGCTCCGCCCCGCAGTATTCGCAGGGCTCGTCATTGGTCAGGGAGTGGGCGCCGCACTCCAGGCACTCGTAGAGGGTCACGTCCAGCACCGCGTTGGGGCTGTAAAGGGAGGGGTTGTTGGTGATGCCCGCCAGGCTGGCGCACTCGGCCAGGGTCAGGTCGGACACCTCCTTGCCGAAGTAGAACTTGGCGGCCGCCCCCACGCCGTAGCAGCCGTTGCCCAGGTAGATCTCGTTGAGATAATAGGTCAGAATGTCCTTTTTCTCATAGGTCTTTTCCACGTCCAGGGCGGTGAAGATCTCCAGGATCTTGCGGTTGACGGTGACGTCGTCGTACTCCGTCAGGTTCTTCACCAGCTGCTGGGTCAGGGTGGAGCCGCCGAAGGTGTTCTTCATACCGATGAACATGTTGACAAAGGCGCCGGCGGTGCGGTACCAGTCCACACCGTGGTGCTGATAAAAACGCTTGTCCTCGATGGACACCACCGCGTCCAGCAGGTCCTGGGGGATGTCCTCATAGTCCACCCACTTGCGGTTCTCGCTGCCCACCAGGGTCTGAAGCACCACCGGCTCGTTGGTCTCCTTGTCATAGTAATAGATGACCGAGTTCTCATTGAGGGCGTAGGACGACAGGTCCAGGGTAGCCTGGGGGATCACGGTGCCCTTGATATAGACCGCCGCGTAGCAGCAGAGCAGCGTACCGGTCACAAGGGCAATCAGCAGCAGAGTGCCCAGCACCTGGAAAAAGCGGACGGCGATGGTGGCGCCCAGGGAGCGTTTCCGCCTCCGCGCCGGACGGCTGCCGCGATTCTGCTGTTCCTTCTTTTCTGCCATGGGATTACCTCCGATGTATTCCGCCGCGCCGGAGCGGCGCGGAGCCTCGCGCTGTCATGGTTATAGATCCGATATTATAGCATTGTATCACAGAGGAGCTTATTTGTCCACCCTGCCCCTTTTGGAAAAATTATAACCATCACTCTTGCATTTTCTTCCGCCTGCGGGTAAAATAGGGTCAAGGCGGAGCCGAACCCGCCGCCTTAACCTAACCGAGGAGGTCTGGACGATGACGGAAGAAGAGTACGGCCCCGATTTTATCACTGTGACCGATGAAGATGGCAACGAATTTGAGCTGGAGCATCTGGGCACACTGGAGTACAACGGCACCACCTATATGTCCTTTGTCCCCGCCGACATGGACGAGGAGGACGAGGATTTCGGCCTGATCCTGCTGAAGGTCATCGAGCAGGACGGCGAGGAGCTTCTGGCCGACATCGACAACGAGGATGAGCTGGACGCGGTCTATCAGCAGTTCATGGATATCCTGTTCGACGACGAGGATGACGAGGAACCCTGACCTTTCACGCCCCCTGCTGGGTTTGTGATCTGTCCTTTTAAAACCGACACCTTTAATACGGGACGCCCCACTCGTTCTGCGGTTCGCAGGCCTCCCGGCCCTCCACGGAGGACCCCGGATGTTGGAAGCGGTAAAGCAGCGCGGAGGCGACCCACCTGCATGTATGTGCAGGTCTTTAATTGGACGGCACGGCTTCGGCGGGGGGCCTGATCATTGCGGGAGAGCAGCACGCTCTCCCGTTTTTTTATGGCCTGTTCGTAAATTCTCCCTCTTCCGCCCTCCGGCCGGGATTTTCCGCTTGCAAGGTTGGACATACCGTGTTATAATGCCTGTATTCGGCACATCGTTGATGTGCTTTTGTTCCGTTTATATTATAAAATGGGAACCACCATTGATGAGAGGATTGATACCATGAGCGCATCCAGAGAAAAAAAGCAGCGCCAGGGAGCCGACCCTATCGGGAAGGTCACCCAGGCCCAGCAGGAGCAGGCCGCCTACAAGAAAAAGGTCCGCCTCTATACCGTCATCGGCGTGATCATCGTCGTGCTGGTGGCCGCGCTGCTGATTTGGAACTCCGGCATTTTCCAGCGCCGGGCCACCGCCGCCACCGTGGGCGAGCACAAGCTGAGCGTGGGCGAGCTGAGCTACTTCTACACCGATGCCCGCTACCTCTACGCCGCCTACGGCATTCTGGACACCAGCAAGGCCGACGATGAGCAGTACTACAATGAGGCCGAGGGCGTCACCTACCGTGACTACTTCATGGACTCCGCCCTGGCCAACGCCAAGGAGACCCTGGCCCTCTATGACGCCGCCATCGCCGCCGGCTACTCCGTAAAGGACATTCAGGAGGATCTGGACGCCCAGATCGCCAGCGTCAAGAGCGGCGCCTCCTCCAGCGGCTACAGCAATTACGCCTCCTATATCCAGGCCATCTACGGCCGGTACACCACCACCTCCGCTTTCGAGAAGGCCCTGTCCTACACCCTGCTGGCCAACCTGTACTACAACGATGTGTACGGCGAGCAGCGCGACTCCTACTCTGTCCAGGAGCTGGAGGACTACTACGCCGAGCACACTGACGACGTGGACACCTTCACCTACTCCTACCTGTACTTCAAGGCCGACACCGTCTCCCCCACCAATGACGACGGCAGCGAGCGCAGTGACGAGGAGATCGACCGCCTGAAGGACGACGCCATGGACGCCGCCAAGGAGAACGCTGAACTGGCGCTGGCCTTCTATCAGAACGGCGACAAGACCGTGGCCGACCTGATCGAGGAGCGGGAGCCCACCACCTCCGGCGACCACACCAGCGTCACCGGCAGCTCCTCCATCAGCAGCGTCTACCGTGACGCCCTGCTGGAGCTGGAGCCCGACGAGGCCACCGTGGTGGAGTATGAGAACAACGGCTGGTATGTGGTGATCTACCACGGCCGTGAGCGCAACGAGGAGCTGCCCGCCTCCATCCGCAACATCTATGTCGCCGCCGAGACCACCACCGACGCCGAGGGCACCACTGTGGCGCCCACCGACGAGGCTTGGGCCGCTGCCGAGCAGAAGGCCAACGAGCTGCTGAGCCAGTGGAAGAGCGGCGAGCAGACCGCCGAGTCCTTCGGCGAGCTGGCTGAGGCCAACGGCATGAGCAGCGGCGGCCTGTCCACCGGCATCACCTCCGCCACCACCTCCTTGGGCGACGCCCTGCGGCAGTGGCTCTTTGAGGAGGAGCGCAGCGTGGGCGACACCACCGTCACCCGTTATGAGTCCAGCTCCAACTACGGCTGCTACGTCACCTACCTCCAGGAGTGGGAGGAGGCCGTCTGGGCCCAGAACGTCCGCTCCACTCTGACCCAGGACGCCATCGGCGACTGGCTGGACGAGCTCTCCGGCGGCTATGACACCGCCCTGACTGACGGTGCCAAGCACATCGGGACCTGATCCCATCACAAAAGCGACCCGGGGCCCGCTGCAAACGCAGCGGGCCCCGGATTTCTTTTATGCCGCAGACAGAGGTTCACCCGGCGGCCCGCCGGCGGCGGAACAGCTCCGTCAGCTTTCCCGCCAGCCAGGCCCCGGCCAGTCCGCACAGGGTACCGATGAACGCCCCCGCCAGCACGTCGCTGGGGAAATGGACCCCCACATACAGCCGGGACAGGCCCATGAGCACCGCGGCGGCCACCGCCGCCCCCTTCATCCACCGCTTCGGCGCCGCCACGCACAGGGCGGCGGCAAAGGCGAAGGCGGCGCAGGTATGGCCCGAGGGGAAAGAGTTGGGATCACTGCTGGTCAGGAGGGTCTCAAACCCCTCCATGACCACCCAGGGTCTTGCCCGGCTCACCAGGGGCTTGATGGTCACATTGACCACCAGCAGGTCCACGATCAGGCCCCCGGCGGCGGCCAGTCCCGCCCTCCGGGTGCGCCGTAGGCAGAGCAGCAGCACCGTCAGCGCGATAAAGAGCAGCCCCGCGTTGCCCAGGGTGCTGTACAGCATCACCGGGCCGTTGAGCCAGCCAAGGCGCAGATGCTCTCCGATCCAGCGCAGAACGGTCTCGTCCAGTTGTTGGAGCGCGGACATGGCTCCTCCTTCCCTTGACCCTGCGGTCAAAACTATGTATAATAATGTGGAACATCACCTGTGTTCCATCTTCCTCATGATAGTGTATTTTCACCGCAGATACAAGTCCTTTTTCGGAGGCTCCAATATGAAAGTCATCCATCTCATCAGCGGCGGCGACAGCGGCGGCGCCAAGACCCACGTTTTTTCCCTGCTTCAGGGGCTGTCCCGGCACATCCAGGCCGACATGGTCTGCTTCACCGAGGGGCCTTTCGCCCAGCAGGCCCGGGAGTTGGGCATCTCGGTGGAGGTCATGGCTGGGCGCAACACCCCCGCCATCCTGCGGCGGCTGAAAAACCGTATCCTCCGGGAGGGCTATGACATCATCCACTGCCACGGCGCCCGGGGCAACCTGATGGGCGCCCTGCTGGGCCGGAGCACCGGCCTGCCCGTAGTCACCACCGTCCACAGCGACCCCAGGCTGGACTACATGGGCCGCTTCTTCGGCAAGCTGGTCTTCGGCACCATCAACGCCTGGTCCCTGCGGCACATCCCCTACCACATCGGCGTGTCCGACGCCATGGTGGACCTGCTGGTAGACCGGGGCATCGTCAAAAAGAATTTCTTCGCCATCTACAACGGCATTGAATTCACCCCCGTCTCCCCCCAGGGGGACCGGCTGGAGTACCTGCGGAGCCTGGGCGCCCAGGTGGACGAGGACTCGGTAGTGGTGGGCATCGCCGCCCGCCTGAACCCGGTGAAGGACATCTCCACCCTCATCCGGGGCTTCGCCGCCGGATACGAGAACTGCCCCCGCCTGCGTCTGGTCATCGCCGGCAACGGCCCGGAGCTGGATCAGCTCCAGGCCCTGGCCCGGGAGCTGGGCGTGGAGAAGCAGGTCACCTTTGCCGGGTGGATCAACGACATGGACCGCTTCTACGCCGCCCTGGATGTCAACGCCCTGACCTCCCTGTCCGAGACCTTCCCCTACGCCCTTACCGAGGGTTCCCGGTTCCACCTGGCCACGGTGGCCTCCGCCGTGGGAGGCATCCCCAATCTGATCGACGATGGTGTAAATGGTTTTCTCTTTACAGCCGGTGATTGGCAGGCTCTGGGCCGGCATCTGGCCGCCCTGGGCCGGGACGACGCCCTGCGGCGTGCCTTCGGCCAGCGCCTGTACGAGAAGGCCTCCACCCAGTTCTCTCTGGACAAGACCATCGAGACCCAGCTGGACATCTATGCCAGGATTCTGGCTGACCGGGCTGCCGACCCCAGGGAGCGCCGGGGTGTGGTCATCTGCGGCGCCTACGGCCG
>JBJEYO010000068.1:0-12603 GCA_051886935.1 Candidatus Enterenecus sp.
GCCTTGCGTTTCCGGAAAAAGTATGTTAAGATTTTCCCATATTTGTCTCAGCACTGGGAGGACGCCTATGAAAGTGGTAGTGATCGACAGCAGAAGCGGCCGCATGGGCCAGATGCTCATCGAGCGGATCGTGGCCGCCGGCCTGCCCTGCGAGCTGGTGGCCATCGGCACCAACGCCATTGCCACCTCCGCCATGCTCAAGGCCGGCGCCCAGGCCGGCGCCACCGGCGAGAACCCGGTGGTCGTGGCCTGCCGCACCGCCGACGTCATCGCCGGTCCCATCGGTATTCTGGCCGCCGACTCCCTCATGGGCGAGATCACCCCCGCCATGGCCCTGGCCGTGGGGCAGAGCAGCGCCACCAAGCTGCTTCTCCCCGTCAGCCACTGCAACAACATCGTGGTGGGCGCCCAGTCCATGCCCCTGTCCAAGCTGATGGACGAGGCGGTGGAGCTGCTGCGCTCCATGTGCTGACCCTCCGGCCAAGCCGGAGCTGACCCAACCGTACCCCGCGCCAATCGCGCCCCCAGGGCGCGGCTCCCGTTCAAGACGGCAAACTATCTGAAAGGGAGAATCCATCCATGCAAGAGACCCGTTCCTCCAAGCAGTTCATCCGCCGCCTGGTTTTCGCCGCGGTCTGCCTGGCCCTGTGCCTGGTGCTGCCCTTCCTCACCGGCCAGATCCCCCAGGTGGGCCAGGCCCTCTGCCCCATGCACATTCCCGTGTTCCTGGCGGGCTTTTTATGCGGGCCCTGGTGGGCCGCTCTGGTGGGCACCGTGGCTCCCCTGCTGCGCTACGCCCTGTTCTCCATGCCCCCCATGCCCAACGGCATCGCCATGTGCTTTGAGCTGCTGACCTACGGCCTGGTCTCCGGGCTGCTCTACCGCCTGCTGCCCAAAAAGGCCGGCTATATCTATGTGTCCCTCGTCGCCGCCATGGTGGCCGGACGGGCGGTGTGGGGCGCGGCCAGCGCCGTCATCTGGGGCGTGACCGGCCGGAGCTTCACCTGGGCCGCCTTCCTGGCAGGTGCCTTTACTACCGCCGTGCCCGGCATCATCCTCCACATCGTCCTCATCCCGGTCATCGTCCTGGCCCTGCGCAGGGCCGGCCTGACCGAGCGGTAAGGCCAAACGATCCAAAAAGGGAGCGTATCTTCCGGAAAGATACGCTCCCTTTTGCTTGCCAAAAAGTAGACGGCGCTCCGCTGGGCCCCATTTCTTTCACGCGAGAGAAATGGGGGAAAGAACGCGCCTAAGGGCTGGCCGCCCTTAGGTATCCCGCCGGGCAAACTCTTTGCCCGGAACTTCTGTTGATCGGCGCGCAAGCCCTGACTTGGCCTATTTCTCCCGCCCGCTGCCGCTCGTTCCCCACAGCAGAACTGCCATACGCTCAAACTACTGCGCCTGGTCAGGCGCGTGGCGGGGGTGCTGGCACCAAAACCCGATACAGTGTAAGCGACCGAGCGAATACGGAGTTGCCAGACAATACAGTTTACCTCACGCCGGTCATAAAACAGCCAGGCCAATTCAGCGTCCCTCGTAACGGGGGTCCGGGGGCCCTTTTCATTTATTCTGAGTTTTGACAGACTGGAGAGTTTTTACAGCTCCGCCAGAGTCATGGCGCAGTCGAACCGCTGGGCGCCGTCCCCGCCCAGGCCCCGGGCGTACAGCTCGTTCCCCCGAACGGCGGTGTCGATGGAGAGGGTCTCCCCCGCCAGGCACTCGCTGAGATAGTCGATCTGCAGGCTGCGGACAAACTTCCCCTCCCCCAGCCGCTCCAGATGGAGGGCGTCGCAGGCGAAGTCGGCGTAGTGGATGTTGTTGATGTGGCCGTTGATGTCGGTGTCGGAGTACCGCATCTCCCGCTGGCTGCGGCAGTCAAACTGCTCCGGCATAGCTGCCCGGCGGGGCTTGATGGCCTTCTTCAGCTCACCGCCGTCGGTGCCCTCAAACTCCGGCATTCCCTTCATCCGCATGAGCTTGTGGCTGTCGGCCTCCACCAGCACCCACACGGCCACCCCCTGGCCGATGACCTTGCCGTCCCGGTACAGGTCGAAGTCGCGGTAGGAGGACGCGCCGGCGGCCCCCCGGTGCCAGGTCTTCACATGGATCAGGTCGTACCAGCGCAGGGGGGCGTCCAGCTCCACCCAGTTGCGGCTGACCATCCACATGGCGTTGTACTTCTCCAGCACCTCCGGCCCGGAGGCCTTCAGGGCCAGGGCCGCCCGGGTGGCCCCCTCCTGCAGGCAGCCCAGAAGGGCGGAGGGCCGGCACTGGCTGAACAGGTCCACATCCCGGGAATCCACCCGGTAGTCCATCTCAAAAACGGTGCTCATATCAGGGTTCCTTCCTTCCCGGGATGGTCAGGGTGTACTGGGCGCAGACGTCGTCGATGTCGTCCGCCGTGGCGGCGTTCAGGCGCAGCACCCCGCCGCAGTGGGCGCACACCAGGTCCACCGCCGAATAGCCCACCTTGATGCCGTAGTCGGTGCTGCCGCAGCCGCATTTGATTCCGCCCCGGCCGGCGATCTCCTTCACCTCGGCCAGCACCTCGCCCATGACCACCTCGTCCAGAAACACGCCCCGGGTCTCCATCTGGTCATCCAGCCGCAGCTTGTCCACCGCCGCCTCCAGCTTTTCCATGGCGGTAAAGACCTCCTCCTGCCGGCCGATGTAGCAGATGCCCAACCCGGAGGCGGAGCAGGACAGGGCGGTCAGCTTCCGCTTCAGCAGGGCGTCGTTGGAGCAGACGGCGGTGTGGTCCTTGGCACAGAACAGGCAGGGCACGGTGATCTGGCACCGGTCGCCCTGCTGCCTCAGCACCAGCTCCGACTTGCCGCAGGGGCAGGGCAGCGTGTCGTCCCCCGCCGCCAGGCGGAACGCGGAGCGCTCCACCACCACCGCCTTGCCGCAGACGGGGCAGATATATCCGATGGTCCTCATTTCCTCAGCCAAAAAAACCGCCTCCAAATTGATTTAACAGACAGTATAACACCACTCCGGGATTTTTTCCATACCCAAACATATTTTCCCTCCTTTGGCGCACACTATGGGCAAATCCACTGACCAACGGAGGCATCACATGGGAAATCAGAAACTGGGTGGCCAGACCTTCCGGCCCGACACGGCGCCCATCATCCTGGGCTACGGCTCCGCCGCCGGCAAAAAGGAGTGCGAGGGCCCCCTGGGAGCGCGGTTCGACCACACCTGCCTGGATGACCGGTTCGGGGAGAAGAGCTGGGAGAAGGCGGAGAGCGCCATGCAGGAGCTGGCCCTGGACGCGGCGCTGAAGCGGGCGGGTCTGCATACCGTGGACCTGGACCTGCTGCTGGCCGGCGACCTGCTGAACCAGTGCATCGGCTCCTCCTTCGCCGCCCGCTCGGCCACGGTGCCCTTCCTGGGGCTGTACGGCGCCTGCTCCACCATGGGGGAGAGCCTGGCCCTGGCCGCCCTGCTGCTCGCCGGCGGCTGCGGGCAGTTCGCCGCCGCCGTCACCTCCTCCCACTTCTGCTCGGCGGAGCGGCAGTACCGCACCCCCCTGGAGTACGGCAGCCAGCGCACCCCCACCGCCCAGTGGACCGCCACCGCCTCCGGGGCGGTGATCCTCACCGCCAGAAACGCCCAGGGGCCAAGGGTGGAGTGCGTCACCATCGGCAAGATCAAGGACATGGGCATCAAGGACGCCAACAACATGGGGGCGGCCATGGCTCCCGCCGCCTACGACACCCTCACCGCCCATTTTCAGGACACCGGCCGCTCCCCCGACTACTACGACCTGATCGTCACCGGCGACCTGGGGCGGCTGGGCCACGAGATCGTAGCCGACTTCTTCGCCGCGGACGGCACCCCTCTGACCAACTACAACGACTGCGGCCTGCTGCTCTTTGACCGGGACACCCAGGACGTCCACTGCGGCGGCTCCGGCTGCGGCTGCTCGGCGGCGGTGCTCACCGCCCTGCTCATCCCCGGGCTGCTGTCCGGCCAGTGGCGACGGGTGCTGTTCTGCCCCACCGGGGCCCTCCTCTCCCCCACCTCCACCATGCAGGGGGAGTCCATTCCCGGCGTGTGCCACGCCATCTCTCTGGAAGGGGGCAAGTGACATGGAATATCTCAAGGCTTTTCTCTGCGGCGGCATCCTGTGCGCCATCGGCCAGATCCTCATCGATAAGACCAAGCTCACCCCCGCCCGCATCCTGACCACTTATGTGGTGGCCGGTGTGGTGCTGGGCGGCATCGGCATCTACAAGCCCCTGGCGGACTGGGCGGGCTGCGGCGCCACAGTACCCCTCACCGGCTTCGGCTACACCCTGGCCAAGGGCGTGAAGGAGGCCGTGGCGGAAAAGGGGCTGCTGGGCGCCTTCACCGGCGGCAACACCGCCGCCGCGGGGGGCATCGCCGCCGCCATCTTCATGGGGGTCCTGGTGGCCTTTTTCTTCAAATCAAAGCCGAAACGGTGATTTTTCTGTTGACAAAGGCCGCGGTGCCGCCTATAATGTCCTTTACAACTGAATACACCTTATCAAGAGTGGTTGAGGGACCGGCCCGATGACACCACGGCAACCTGCCTTGGGCAAGGTGCCAATTCCGGCGGAAACGCAAGATGAGGATGAGATCACATCTGACCCGCGCCGTTTCCGGCGCGGGTTTTTCATCCCCCCGCACACAGACACAGAAAGGAAAAAGAACGATGGCAAGAAAACTGTTTACCTCCGAATCCGTGACCGAGGGTCACCCCGACAAGATCTGCGACCAGATCTCCGACGCCATTCTGGACGCCATTCTGGAGAAGGACCCCATGGCCCGGGTGGCCTGCGAGACCACCGTGTCCACCGGCATGGTCCACATCATGGGCGAGATCACCACCTCCTGCTACGTGGACCTGGCCAGGATCGCCCGGGACGTGATCCGGGACATCGGCTACGACCGGGCCAAGTACGGCTTTGACTGCGACACCTGCGGCGTCATCACCAACATCGACGAGCAGTCCCCCGACATCGCCCTGGGGGTGGACAAGTCCCTGGAGGCCAAGGAGAGCGGCGACCGCGAGCTGGACAACGGCGCCGGCGACCAGGGCATGATGTTCGGCTACGCCTGCCGGGAGACCGAGGAGCTGATGCCCCTGGCTATCTCCCTGTCCCACAAGCTGGCCCAGCGGCTGACCGCCGTGCGCAAGGAGGGTCTGGTGGACTACCTGCGGCCCGACGGCAAGACCCAGGTCACCGTGGAGTATGACGAGCAGGACCGCCCTGTCCGGGTGGACACGGTGGTCCTCTCCACCCAGCACAGCCCCGAGGCCGCCCTGGAGGACATCCGCCGGGACATGATCGAGCTGGTCATCAAGCCCACCATCCCCGCCGGACTGCTGGATGAGAACACAAAGATTTATGTCAACCCCACCGGCCGCTTCGTGGTGGGCGGCCCCCAGGGGGACTCCGGCCTGACCGGCCGCAAGATCATCGTGGATACTTACGGCGGCTCCGCCCCCCACGGAGGCGGCGCCTTCTCCGGCAAGGACCCCACCAAGGTGGACCGCTCCGCCGCCTACGCCGCCCGGTGGGTGGCCAAGAACGTGGTGGCCGCCGGTCTGGCCGACCGCTGCCAGGTGCAGCTGGCCTACGCCATCGGGGTGGCCCGGCCCGTGTCCGTCCGGGTGGACACCTTCGGCACCGGCGCCGTCTCCGATGCGGCCCTGGAGACCGCCGTGGAGAAGGTCTTTGACCTGCGGCCCACCGCCATCATCAACCGGCTGAACCTGCGCCGGCCCATCTACCGCCAGGTGGCCGCCTACGGCCACTTCGGCCGCCCCGAGCTGGACCTGCCCTGGGAGCGCACTGACATGGCGGAGGCCCTGAAGGCCGCGCTGTAAGGAGGCCCCTATAGAATTTCAGTTTGAACCGGGCCGCGTCTGGGCCGAGGACGAGACCGGCCGCGTCACGGCCGAGGTCCTCTTTCCCGAGGAAAACGGCGCCGCCGTCATCACCCGCACCTTTGTGGACAGCTCCCTCCGGGGCCGGGGTGTGGCCAACCTGCTGCTGGAAAACGCCGTCTCCCGCATCCGGGCGGAGGGCAAAAAGGCCCGGCCCGTCTGCTCTTATGCCGTGAAATGGTTCGAGGATCACCCGGAACAGGGCGATCTGCTCTGATCGCTGCCAGGTCCCGCGGGAGCTCCCCCGCGGGGCTTGCTATTTCCCACGGTTTATGGCAAAATAGTGTCAGAAACTATCCACGATACGGAGGCTCTGCCATGAAAGCGATACGACGCCTGAGCGCCCTGCTGCTGGCGCTCATTCTCACCGCGGCACTGGCCATACCCGGTCTGGCCGCGCCCGTCACCACCGAGGTCACCATCCTGTTCACCCACGATATGCACTCCCACCTGCTGCCCGCCGAGGATGAGAGCGGCAATTCCTACGGCGGCTACGCCCGGCTCAAGACCGTCATCGACCAGCAGAAGGCGCTCCACCCCGACGCCATCCTGGTGGACGGCGGCGACTTCTCCATGGGCTCCCTGTTCCAGACCTCCTACGCCGACACCGCCGTGGAACTGCGCATCATGGGCGCCCTGGGCTACGATGTCACCACCTTCGGCAACCATGAGTACGACTACCGCGCCGCCGGTCTGGCCTCCATGCTCAACGCCGCCGTGGCCAGCGGCGACCGCCTGCCCGCCATCGTGGAGGGCAACTACCTGCCCCCCGAGGAGGGCCAGGAGGGCTACGACGCCGACGCCCAGGCCGTGTGGGACGCCTTTGAAAACTACGGCGTGGACGACTATGTGCTGCTGGAGCGGGGCGGCGTGTGGTACGCCATCATGGGCATCATGGGCGTGGACTCCGACGAGTGCGCCCCCATGTCCGGCATGATTCTCTACGACCGCTTTGAGGCCGCCCAGCGCATGGTGGACGAGGCCATCGCCTACTGCCACGAGAATTTCGGTGTGCAGCCCCTGATCATCTGCCTGTCCCACTCGGGCACCGAGAACGGCAAGGGTGAGGACTACGAGCTGGCCAAAAAGGTAGACGGCATCGACCTCATCATCTCCGGCCACACCCACACCACCCTGACCGAGCCCATCCAGGTGGGGAACACCTGGATCGTCTCCTGCGGCGAGTACAGCAAGAACTTGGGTGTGGTTACCATGGCCTACAAGGCCGACGGCGACATGATCCTGACCGATTACCAGCTCATCCCCATCGACGACAGCGTGGCGGAGGACCCCGCCATCAGCGCTCTGGTGGAGGGCTATAAGGAAGAGGTGGAGGCGGGCTACCTGAGCCGGTTCGGCCTGACCTTTGACCAGGTGCTGACCTACAACCCCTACTCCTTTGAGAGCGTGGACGCGGTGTACGCCACCCATCATGAGTCCACTCTGGGCAACCTGCTGTCTGACGCCTACAAATGGGCGGCGGAGCAGGCCACCGGGGAGCCGGTGGACATGGCCCTCACCGCCTCGGGCGTCATCCGGGAGAGTATCCCCCAGGGGAATGTCACCGTATCCCAGGTGTTCAACGCCGCCTCCCTGGGCATCGGGGCCGACGGCGTGCCCGGCTATCCCCTGGTTTCTGTTTATCTGACCGGCAAGGATCTGAAGACCGTCATGGAGATCGACGCCTCGGTCTCTCCCCTCATGCCCGCCGCCCGGATATACTCCTCTGGTGTGCAGTATTCCTTCAACACCAGCCGTATGATCTTCAACAAGGTCACCGAGAGCTGGCTGCGACGGGATGACGGCGCCCTGGAGCCCATTGAGGATGACCAGCTCTACCGGGTGGTCACCGGGCTGTACTGCGGGCAGATGCTGGGCGCGGTGGAGAGTTCCTCCTTCGGCCTGCTGTCCGTCACCGCCCGGGACGCCAACGGCGACCCCATCGACATGGACAAGCTGGAGGACTATATCATCCACAACCCCGACGGCAGCGAGCTGAAGGAGTGGTACGCCATCGCCTCCTACCTCCAGTCCATGGGCAGGGAGATGGATGAGCAGTACAGCCGCACCGACGGGCGCAAGGTGGTCTATTCCAGCCTGAGCCCGGTGCAGATGCTGAAAAATCCCAACAAGTTCACCGTCATCGCTCTCATCGTCATTCTGGTGGTGCTGGCCGTCATCATTCTCATCGTCCGGGCCATCGTGCGGAAGGTCTCCCGCCGCTCCCGCCGGGGCGGCACCAGGGGCTACCAGAGCTACCACGGCAAGCACTGAGCCTTACAAATTCATCAGGGCCGCGCCCACCCGGGCGCGGCCTTTTTGCACCCCCGGCCGCACCGCTCCATAGGATAGGTTGCAGTCCGTCCGCACGGACGGACCACCCGAAAAGGAGCGATCGACCATGTATGAAACCTTGACCTTATCCGCGCTCCCCCTGGGGGAGAGCGCCTATGTGACCCATATCAGTGCCCGGCCCGCCATGGAGCGCCGCCTGACCGACCTGGGGCTGGTGCCCGGCACCCGGGTGACCTGCCTGGCCCGCAGTCCCGCCGGAGACCCCTGCGCCTACCTGATCCGCGGCGCCCTTATCGCCCTGCGCCGGGCGGACGCCGACGGCATCCAGCTGGAGCGCAGGGTGGCCGGGGCGGTGGGTACATGAGCGCCCGGCAGCCCTGCATCGCCCTGGCCGGCAACCCCAATGTGGGCAAGTCCACCCTGTTCAACGCCCTGACCGGCCTGCGCCAGCACACCGGCAACTGGGCGGGAAAAACGGTGGCCTCCGCCCAGGGCACATATACCTTTGAGGGGACAGAATACCTACTGGTGGATCTGCCCGGTACCTATTCCCTGGCCGCCCGCTCCCCGGAGGAGGCGGTGACCCGTGACTTCATCGAGAGCGGCCGGGCCGACGGCGTGGTGGTGGTGTGCGACGCCACCTGCCTGGAGCGCAACCTGATCCTGGTGCTCCAGGTGCTGGAGCTGACCGGGCGGGTGGTGGTGTGCGTCAACCTGCTGGACGAGGCCCGGCGGCTGGGGGTCCAGGTGGACCTGAAGGGTCTGTCCGCCCGGCTGGGCGTGCCGGTGGTGGGTGTGTCCGCCGGACGGCAGGAGGGGCTGGACGACCTGCGCCGGGCCATCGCCGGCCTGCCGGCGCTGCCCACCGCCCCCCATTCTCCCGCCCCGCCGGAGGAGCGGGTCAGCCTGGCCGAGCAGTACGCCGTCCAGGTGGTGCGCTCACAGCGGGCCCAGCGCCTGCGGCGGCAGCGGAAGCTGGACCGGCTACTGACCTCCAAATCCACGGGCATCCCCCTGATGCTCCTGCTGCTGGGACTGGTGGTGTGGCTCACCATCGCCGGGGCCAACGCCCCCTCCGCCCTGCTGTCCGCGGGCTTTGAGCAGCTGGGCCTGCTCCTCCGCCGGTGGATGGCCGGGGCACCGGAGTGGCTCACCTCCCTGCTGCTGGACGGGGTCTACCGGGTGACCACCTGGGTGGTGGCGGTCATGCTGCCCCCCATGGCCATCTTCTTCCCCCTGTTCACCCTGCTGGAGGACCTGGGCTATCTGCCCCGGGTGGCCTTTGTCATGGACCACGCCTTCCAGCGGGCCCGGGCCTGCGGCAAGCAGGCCCTGACCATGTGCATGTCCCTGGGCTGCAACGCCTGCGGGGTCACCGGCTGCCGCATCATCGACAGCCCCCGGGAGCGGCTCATCGCCATCCTGACCTCCTCCCTGGTGCCCTGCAACGGCAAGTTTCCCACCCTCATCGCCCTCATCACCCTGTTCTTCGTGGGCGGGCGGAGCGGCATTCTGGCCTCCCTGGAGGGGGCCGCCCTGCTGATGGGGACGCTGGTGCTGGGGGTTGCGGCCACCCTGGGCTGCTCCCGGCTGCTGTCCGCCACCGTTCTCAAGGGAATGCCCTCCTCCTTCGCCCTGGAGCTGCCCCCCTTCCGCAAGCCCCAGGTGGGGCAGGTCATCGTCCGCTCGGTGCTGGACCGCACCCTGTTCGTCCTGGGCCGGGCGGTGTCGGTGGCCGCCCCCGCCGGGGCTGTGATCTGGCTCATGGCCAACGTCACCGTGGGGGACGCCACCCTGCTGGCCCACTGCACCGGCTTTCTGGACCCCTTCGCCCGTCTGCTGGGGCTGGACGGGGTCATCCTCATGGCCTTCCTGCTGGGCTGGCCCGCCAACGAGATCGTCCTGCCCGTCATGCTCATGGCCTACCTGTCCACCGGCACCCTGGTGGACACCGGAGACCTGGCCGCCCTGGGCGAGCTGCTGACCCAGCACGGCTGGACCTGGCTCACCGCGGTGTGCGCCATGCTGTTCTCCCTGTTCCACTGGCCCTGCTCCACCACCTGCCTGACGGTGTGGAAGGAGACGGGGAGCCTGAAGTGGACCCTGCTGGCCATCGTCCTACCCACCGCCCTGGGGATGGCCCTGTGCCTGACGGTGGCCACCCTGGCCCGGCTGGCCGGTCTGGCGTAGCCCCCAAAAAGCAAATAATAATTGACCACCCGGTCTGTTTGTGATATGATCTGAGAAAACAGACTGGATGGTCTTTTTTATTGGAGGGCTGATATGAAGCGGGAAGAAAAAAACGCGCTGTCGCGGCAGCGCATTCTGGACGCAGCCATGGAGGAATTTTCCCGAAAGGGCTACGACGGGGCCTCTCTGAACACGGTCTGCGCGGAAAATGGCATCTCAAAGGGAATCATCTACCACCATTTCAAGGACAAGGATGAATTGTACCTGCTGTGCGTCAAGACCTGCTTTGACGCCATCACCGCCTATCTGCGGGATTCCGTGGGGGCGCTGGCCGGCTCCCCCGGGGCGCGGCTGAGGGCCTATTTCGACGCCAGGCTCCGGTTTTTCGCGGAGCATCCCCTGTATCTGGGCATCTTCTCCAGCGCCTCCTTTGACCCTCCTGCGGCCCTCTCCGCCCGGATCGCGGAATGCCGCGGGGACTTTGACCGCCTGAATATCTCCGTCCTGACGGAGCTGCTGGAGAGCGCGCCCATGCGGGAGGGACTCTCCGTTGACGCCGTGGTGGAGGACTTCAGGCTGTACATGGACTACTTCAACCTCCACTTCAGGGCGGACGGCCCGGACGGGGCCACCCTGGAAAATCGTCTGAAAAAACATGAGGAAAGGTGCCACCGGCAGCTGGACATCCTGCTGTACGGGGTATTGGGTGAACACAATGAAACATGATCCCTCCGCAAAAGAATCTCTGCTCTCCACCGCCAAGCCGTCCAGCGCCATTGTCAAGCTGGCGGTCCCCGCCACCCTGGCCCTGTTGGCAAAGGCGGTTTACAACATCGTGGACACCGCCTATATCGGCATGCTGCACGACGACAACGCCCTGGCCGCGGTGGGCGTCACCCTGCCGCTGCTGCTGATCATGGTGTCCATTGAGAACATCTTCGCCGCCGGCGGGTCGGTGCTGGCCGGCCGGCAGCTGGGCGCGGGCGAGAAGGACAAGGCCAACCAGACCGTCACCACCATTGTGGGCTTCTCCATGATGGTGGGCATCGCCCTGTGCCTGTTGGGCATTCTCTTTATGGAGCCGCTGCTCCGCTCCTTCGGCGCGTCGGACGCCGTTCTCCCCCAGGCCAAGGACTACGCCTTCTGGATGTTCATCGCGGCCCTGTTCAACCTGCCGGCCCAGAGCCTCAACTGCGCGGCCCGCGCCGAGTCCTCCGTGAAGATCTCCTCCATCGCCGTCATCACCGGCGCGGCGCTGAACGTGATCCTGGACCCCATCTTCATGTTTGACTGGGGCCTGGGCATGGCGGTGGAAGGCGCGTCCCTGGCCACCACGGTGTCCCAGTTTGTCACCTTCTTCATTATGGCGGGCTTCTATCTCAGCGGCCGCTCCATCATCAAGTTGCATCCCCGGGCCTTCCGTCTCTCCTGGGACCTGATCCGGACGGTAACGCTGATCGGCATTCCCACCGCGGTCATTCAGATCTGCCTGGCGGTGGCGTCCTCCCTGACCAACATTGCCGCCAAGGGCCTGCCCGATTCCGACAATATCATCGCTGCCTACGGCGTGGTCCAGCGGCTGATCCTCATCGGCAGCTATGTGATCATGGGCTTTATGCAGGGCTACCAGCCGGTGGCGTCCTATTCCTTCGGCGCCAGGGACAAGGAGCGTTTCCACGACTCCGTCCGCTTCGCCCTGAAGGGTTCCATGCTGCTGACAGTGGTGGTGGCGGCGGTCTATATCGTGCTGTCCCGGTTCCTGATCTCCCTGTTCAACCAGAATCCGCTCATCATCGGCTACGGAGCCAGGCTGCTCATCTCCCAGGTGATCCTGTTCCCGGCCTTCGGCCTGTG
This sequence comes from Candidatus Enterenecus sp., assembly GCA_051886935.1. Lineage (GTDB taxonomy): Bacteria > Bacillota > Clostridia > Oscillospirales > Oscillospiraceae > Enterenecus. Next base: position 12,263 of record JBJEYO010000068.1, read on the forward strand.
CTATATGATGACCATCACCTTCCAGACCATCGGGGACGCCCGGTACGGGCTGTTCCTTTCCGTCATCCGGCAGGGGCTGTTTTACGTGCCTGTGATCCTGCTGCTGCCCCGCCTGCTGGGGCTGACGGGCATCTATCTGGCGCAGCCCGCCGCCGATGTGCTGACCCTTGTGGTCTGCGTCTGTTCGGTGCGGCATATGAAAGAGCTGGCGTCCCGAAAGATGGACGCCGGCCGCTGACAAAAGAAAGGGGAAGCGGCATGAAAAAAATCATCTCTTTGCTTCTGAGCGCGGCGCTGCTGGCGTCTCCCGTCCTTGCGGCGCAGGAGGACGCCCGGTCCGC